>JAITBW010000109.1 GCA_031283385.1 Nitrososphaerota archaeon | reverse complement strand
ACTTTGCAACAACACAGTCGCAACAGCCTTACCAGTTTTACCAAATCCAAAAAGGCCGACTCTCATATTTAACACTCTAACACCTTACAACCACACACTATATAACTTTTTCACTGCTTTAACACACTACCAAAAAACATGAATACCCATGATGAAAAACGGTTTAGACAGTTGGGCCTGGTGTGTTGGACATAACCCGCCTTTTGTTTAACTTGTGACATTTGGCTAATCGGGCTACCCGCGCTTCCTGTAGAGGGTCATCAGCGTCTGTTTGCCCTTTCCACTTGCAGGTCGGCCGTTTCATCGCTTCCAATCGACTAATCAACATTTTAGGATGCATCATCTGTTAAAGCGCCGCTTGGACGTGTCGTTTCTGCTCCGTTGCCAAAGTTCTCACTTTACACCTAAGGTGTTGCAATTCTACGTGTAGGGCGGAGTTTCCTCAGATCTAACATTAAGACCCGAAAGTCACACGCCAACTCGCCAGCCCAAAACATTTTACTCACAGCAGGCAATAAACACATCGCATTAAAAAGAACAATTTCCACTTCAAAAAAAGAAGACCTACACATCATGTAGGTCGCACTCATTTCGATATAATGAGTCGTAGCAGTTTAAAAGTTAAAGATGGTTTTTTATTTTAGCGGCTGTTATATCTAATTGTTTATGGTCAACAAATTGTAGGTCGTTTTTATTAAAAGGGTTCATTTTCTGTCCAAGAAACTTTGGAATTATATGCACGTGTATATGGAATACTTCCTGATTTGCAGCTTTTCCATTTTGTTGAACTATACTTACACCATCAGCATTAACAGCTTGTTTAACAGCGGCAGCAATTGTTTTGGTAACTTTGTGAACGTCTCCAAGTAATTCACTTGGTATATCAAATATGCCCTCATAATGCGCCTTAGAAATAACTAAGGCATGACCTTCATTTACAGGTTTAATATCTAGAAAAGCCATTACGGAACCATCCTCATAAAGGATACTTGAAGGAGCCTGTTTTTGAACTATTTTACAGAAAATACAGTTATCATCAAATTTCAAACTAGGTCACCAATTAACATTTACAGATTTGTTATGCAAACGTGACAATATATTTTATGGTCAAATAGCCTATTTTCATATTTGTAATGTAGCTGAACAGAGTTAGAGTTTGGTTTTAAACTGTTTTAATTTGTTTTTGGCTATGTCTGGAGCAAGTTTAAGTGCACCTGAAAATGTTCTGGGAATTGCCGTGTTTAGATTACAGGGATGAATACAATAGCAGCTGCTTAGTTTGTTTCTAGTGTTTTCAGCGTTTTTGCTGTTCCATAATGTGAGAAGGTCAAAATTGTAATCTCTAAGGTTTGCAAAAGGTTTTGAGTATTCACATGCGGCAACGTCACCGTTAGCGTGAAGAACCATATCTAGGTTTCCCGCATAACATGTAACAATTTTTTTGTTATTGCTAAGCATTTTAATAGAGTACTCCCAGACAACGCTGTTCTGATTAGTCATATACTGTCTAATTTGAGAGTAAACAGTTTGAAGCTCTGCAAGAGACAAGAGTACATTATCAAATCGGGGGTTATGATAAAAATTGACAGAATCATCAAGGTTGAAAACATGTTCATCCCCACGAGCTATATTAAAAACTAGATTACCACGCTTAGTAAACAAGCCCGTCTCTTTTAGGTAATCTATAAATGAGGAAATACTATCCATATTAAAACGAGAAACAGTCATAAGAATTGTAACATCTACACCTGCGTCTTTACACAACTTTATAGTTTCAACGGCAGAATCAAAACATGCTACACCACGAAGCTCATTATGCAAATCCCTAATGCCGTCAAGAGAAACAGTAACATTAACTAAATCAGCACCTACTTTCTCAATAACCTCTTTAACACGCTGAGGCATTAAACCGTTAGTATTCAAATAAATTTTATTCTTAACCACATGACTACAAATTTCTGCAAGATCAACCCGCAAAGTTGGCTCTCCACCCGTAAGGGAAACAGAGCTAAAAACACTAAAATCAATTTTTTTAATCTCAGCCAGACTTAACTCATTAACTACAGGAGTTTTCCAGTTAAAACAATGACCACACATAGCATTACATTGATTTGTAACAAAAAAAGTCAAAAATTTAGGCACAAACAAACGATTTCCTCACATCACATAATAGAAAGCTTTTCTTTCAACTTATAAAGCGGATACTTTAAAGGCATACGACGAAACATACTAAAATCAAAAGCAGACCCCTGCACTTCTGGCTGATACTCAAATTTCATAGTAGCAGCAAGCTTACTAAACCCCTCATGATAACCCCTAAATTTACCCCAATACGTCTTCTCATTAACATGATGCTTAACAATTATCCTATTACTATGCAAAACCAACAAACCAGCCGCTAACATACGCCTCACAACATCATTATCTTCCCCAGCAACATCAAAAACAGGATCAAAACCACCTACACTAAGCAAGTCTTCACGCTTATAGAGACCACACTGAAAAGCCCTAGCCTCAACAATCTTTACACCACCACACCGCTCTACCTCTAACCTATCCATCTCAGCAGCAACCTTAAGAAACCACTTACTACCAACAGTTAACTGACCAGCACAAACACCCGACACACCAAATTTCTGCATAACATCATAAAGAACAGGAAACGGATCAAAATCTAACTCTACATCAGAATCCAACCATAAAACTAAAGGAGAAGCAGCCTTCTGTAACAATTCATTTCTAGCATTAGCAACCCCTTTAACCGTTGAAGTATGCCAAGTGTAATTACCTAACCACTTCAAGTTATTCTCCATACACACCGTAGGAACACCCGTTCCACCTAAAGGCGTAAGAACCTCACAGTTACAAATCATCCAAGCCACAATAACCCTTAACGAACAATTAATTTAACTCTTTGCCAAAAACCAAAAAATACAACTAACAAAAACAAGACACAACCACCATCTAAAAAATATTAAACATAAAAATAGGCAATAAACAGTTGGTGGACGAGGCGGGATTTGAACCCGCGACCTCCACGATGCCAACGTGGCGATCATGCCAGACTGATCTACCCGCCCAACATAGTTTATTTCAAGTTTAACCCATAAAAGTGTTCTTTAACACTCTAAGGATAAAACAAACGTTAGTAACGTTAGAGTGTTAAAAACATTTCTAAACAACGTTCCAATTCCGTTCTTACTTGGTGCTGAGTGCCATAAAAAGTCAAACAGTACACCTTTCTTTTTCACTCTTTTTAGTGGTGAATCATAATAGCAGCAACAAGGTATCTATGGCTATGTTAATGGTGCTTTTGTTGTGTTCAAAAGTGTTTTTATAATTAGAGTTATCATTATAGACCTTGTTGTAATAGCTGTTGATAGGAATTAGGAGGTTTATTGTTGAAGGTTGATGTTAAGTCGGCGTTGATGAAAGCGAAGGGTGATAAAGTTAGTGGTAGTGTTTATGTTCGTTCTTTTGATTATAGGTTTACAAAGTCTGGTGATCCTTTTGTTACTGGGTATGTTAGCAGTCAGGGATGTATTATTAACTTTAAGGTGTGGCGTGAGGCAATAGAGGGTTTTCGTTCTTTAATTGCTGTTAGCAGGGTTATAGCGATTTCGGGCGTTATTGATACTTGGAATAATATACCGTCTATTGTGTTTGAATCTGTTAAAGCGGATAGTTTTGGGTATACTCCATTAGATTTTTTGTCAGGTTACGATAGAGATAAGCTTGAGGAGACGTTCTATGGAGTTTTAGAGAATACTAGCCCTAAGGTTAGATCGTTGGTAAATAAAATTATTGATGGACCTGTGAAGGATCGCTTTTTTACAGAGTATGCAGCGAAGCTTTTACATGACGCGTGTCCTGGAGGTCTTGCGCATCATACCATTAAGATGCTTCGATTAGCAAAAACTATGGTGGATAATGACGATCGTCTTTTGCCTTTTAGTGATCTTATCTATGTTGGAGTTGTCTGTCATGATATAGGTAAAGTTAGAGAGTTTTGCATGGGTGAGTATGTGAAGAACAGTTTTATTTCTCATAGTGAGTATGGATGTGAGATGATGTATGAGATAAAAGAGTACATAGTCGACTTGTTTGATGAAGCATTCTTTTATCGACTGCTTTCAATTATACGGGGACATCATCATGTTTATGAAGTGAAAGCAAAAACGGTTTATGCATACATTGTTCACCTTATCGACATGATTGACTCACAAGCAACAATGTTTATGGACAATCTTGACTCACACGCATACAAGGAAATGGTTAATGGAGAAAAACCTACAGAACACTTTGATGAGATCTATTACTATTAGTCACTCATCACTAAGACACAGATTTGCAACTCTTTTTTGTTGTTTACTCCTTATTATTTTTGGGTAGTGACCTAATTTGAGATATTTAATTTGGAGTAGAAAAATTCGTGCCATGTCCACAAGTGATCCGTTAAGCCTTCGAGTTTTGCAGGAGAAAAACCCCGTTTAAACTCATTGATAA
>JAITBW010000030.1 GCA_031283385.1 Nitrososphaerota archaeon | reverse complement strand
TTGGTTTATAGTGCTTGGGGTGGTGAGGGTGATGATGATTGTTGGTAGGGTCTAATTAATTTGCGCCGAAGGCGCTTTGTTCTTTGACGGTGTTTGCTACTTTTTTGTCTCCTGTTGCTTTGGTTTTGAGTACTTTTGGTTTGGCGGTTCTTGGTCAGTGGAGTGCGGTTGTGGGTTATTTTTTGGGTTTGGGTTTGGTGGCTTTTTTGTTTGGGTTGACTGATCGTTTGCTTGTGCCACGTTTTTCGTTTAGGGATTTGTTGTTTCGTGTGGGTTTTGTTGTGGTTATGTTTGGTTTGACGTTTGTGTATGTGTATGGGTGGTTAACTTCTGCTCGTAATACGTGGGGGACTCGCTAAGTGTTGGTACGAAAAGCGGAAGCCAGAAGTGCGAAAAACGAAAGTGTTAAAAAGTTTTTAGCAGATGTATTAGAATAGGATAAGAATTGACTAGCAGAGATTTTACGCTAAGTATTCGTGGGTATAGTTATGCTATTAGTCGTAGTTCTGAGAGTATTCTTCGATGTAAGATGTGTGGTGAGGAAATTCGTGTGGGCGATTTGGTTCACAGTAATAAGCATAGTGTACGAGTGGTAAAGTATTATCATCTGGTTTGTTGGAGGAAGCTACAACATTAACGAAGTATTTTGTGGTGTTTGTTGTTTATTGGGGTTATCGCGTACCCGCTCATTGTGCAGAAACAGTCTAAGGGGGTAATGTTTTTTTGTGACGAATGTGATTATAGTTGTGAGGCTGAATTAGCGGAGGATTTGGTGATAATGAATCGTTTTAACGTTGCTGTAGTCTGTGTTTGTGTCGTCATTGGAATGTCTTTGTTCTGTGTAGGTTTATTTGTGTTGTTCAGAGAGCCTCAGCCCGAACGCGGTGTAGGGATTTATTGTCCTGCTTGCGGTGTTACAAGTCTTGAGTATAACGAGACTGTAATTTGGGAAAATAGCTGGCAGTGCCCCGCATGTGGTCACGTCAACATATGGCATACTTCCCCAACACCGATACCGTCTAATATGGCTTATCAAATAATCTGTAGGAATTGTAGCTCTGAATTATTTTACCACCCAGGTGGTTTTGTTGTTTCACCAATAGAACTTTTGAAATGTAATGTCTGTGGTTTTCTAGGTTACCCTTCCGATTATGATGTATCATACCGTGTTCAGCAGTCATCGTATTATTTTAACGGTAAGGTTGGGTTACATTGTAAAACTTGTTTCAGCGATGAGCAATATTGGTTAAGCGAAAGTCAATACCAGTGTATTGACTGCGGAGTAAAAACATTTGTGAATGTCGCAAAATGAAAAGCCTGTTTTTCGCTTTATGTGATTTTTGCGTTTAGTATGTTTTTGGTGTAGCGTTCCCAGTGTCCGTCTACGTATGGTGTTAGGCTGTTTATGTTTTTTATTCCCATGAATGTTTGTAGTGCATATATGTCATTTCCCCTCCACTGATGCTGTCTAAAAGCGTTCAACAACTTTTTTTCTTTTTTCTTTTTCGACAAACATTGCTTATCATCATAGTGTATGCACATTTTTGTTTTTTCTATCGAAAATGTTGAACGCTATTTTTCTACGGTGGTTTTTTAGACACTTGGTTGGATAGGTTTTTATTGCGCATGTGAAATTATCTTCAGCATTACAATAGGGGCTCTCGGCTAGCTTGGTCTAGGCTTGTAGACTTGGGCTCTATAGACTCCGGTTCGAATCCGGAGAGCCCCACCAATATTGCTTATGTTTTAGCGCAATATCCCTGATTTATATGTTGCATTTTGAGAGACAGTATAGGCTCTGTTTAGTGCTGATTGAATTTTGTAATTATTAAAAATTGGATTTTTAGTGTGTTTACGTTTATAAAATTACGAGATTGTTGACTTAAAGTAGCTTCGTGGTCAACTTGGGTGTGTGATTGCAACAGTTATGTTGTTAGTTTTCTTTGTTTTTATGGCTCTGTCTGTTCTGCATCAAAATTTAGCGTATTTAATGTTTTACAAATTAGACCTAGCGTGTTTTCTGAAGATTTTATCCTGTCTTTACCGCTACTTGTTATAGTGAACACTTTGCGAGGTTTATCTCCTGTCATGTTCCACTCGCTAATTATGTATCCTTTCTTTTCAAGGTTAGCTAAAAGTGGATAAACGGTGCTCGGACCGAAATAGACTCCAAAGATTTTACGTGTCTTTGTTATAACTTGATAACCATGTATTGACTGATGGTTTATTAAACGTAACACTATTATGTCCAGCAAATTTTTTGTAAGTTTTGTTTGTATCTCTTTTTGATTTTTATATATCATATCGTTTTTAGCCACCTTATTTTTTCAGTAACACTTTTGTGTTATTACATATGGCTTGTTGATTGACTGCGATATAAGACCTAAGACATAATTTAGAACACAAAAAAACGCTTTTAGTGTTGATGCGAACAACAAATATACAGGTACAACATGTATTACCAAATTATTCTTTTAATAAAAACTACAAATGTAAACTGTTCAACAGCATAACAACAACTTTCAATATATCCATGCCTGCTGTATCATAAAAAACGACTTGTTATGCGGCGAGCGGAAAAAAGAAAAAAAGTAACAATAAACAGATAGACATACTTAAAATAAAGAAAGAAAAACGATAAAAAAAGAAAAAATAGGAAAGATGAAAAAACAAATCTTTCCGTATTTATGTTGTTGGAAGCGACTGCCCGTTGAAGGTTATTGAGCGTATAGTTGCCTCATTAATAGTTACAACATTGCTTGGCAGTGGCGCATATTCTAAACTATTAGCTAACTGTTGCCCATCATGCGTTACATACCAGAGAAATTGAACAATTGCCGCAGCACGCCCCTGAGTCATACCTGGAATAACATTAAGCTCTTTGTAGACTAGCATATAACTAAAGCTTACAATTGGATACGCATTTGCATTGTTAGCGTTAAGTAGGTTTACATTTGCCCAATCAGCACTACCTGCAGGCAAACCCGCAGACGCAACAGCCTGAGCAGCCAACGTCGTAGACTCCAAAGTCGGCAAAACATAATTACCCGCAGAATTCTGCACAGCAGCAACAGACATATCCGTCTGCAACGCATACGCAAGCTCAACATAACCAATAGAACCCTGCGTACTTAAAACAAGCTGCGCCACACCAGTATTACCACTAGAAGCTATATCATTAGCCGA
>JAITBW010000131.1 GCA_031283385.1 Nitrososphaerota archaeon | reverse complement strand
GCCACATTAGACTTCTATTTATACCGTGAACCATATTTTGTTGACCTTCTGGACAATAGTCAACAAGGTATGGTTCTCAATTTAGCGTTAACGGTTCAAAACACTTTCGGAACTACTGAGGTATGATCCAGTTACAGATATTTGGACTAACAAGTCTGATCCTCCTCTGTCTTTTGCTGAATGTGTATCTGCTGTTGTAGATGACAAGATAGTATATGCTGGTAACATTCTTACACAGTCAGGCGTTCAAGATTTTCCCACAGTGGCTGGATGGGAAGGTTCAATGAAGATTACGATATATGACCCAATAACTGATGAGTAGATTGGAGAGAAAGCTGAGACTACTATTACATCTGGTAATGGTGATGCTGGAGCGACATCGGGTGTTTATGCTCCTCAGAGAGTTTACATTTTAGGATTACAAAACAATAACAAAGTGTATGATCTTGCAACTGATACTTGGGCAAGAGGTAATCCTATGCCTTCAAGTAGACAGAATTTTGGCGTAGCTGTTGTTGATGACATATTATATGCCATTGGCGGCGCATCTATCCGTGGCACGCCTTTAGCTTTAAATGAACAATACATACCTATAGGCTACTTTGATGCAATACAACATTCAACTGTTAACCCCACGCCTTCCGACTCATTTAATTCTCCTACATCCGAACCTAAACCAACAGCAGCAGCGTCTATGTCTATTTTAGCTAAAACTGCTATAGCTATAACTATTCTAATAATCTGCATTATTACACCACTATTTTTCTACATAACAAGAAAAAGAAAAACAACTGTAGTGGCAACATGAACAAACTTTTCGTCTCTATACTCATTCTCTTTTTCATAAACGGACCATTTATAACAACAATTAACTATACATCAGCCTCATCAGAATTAGTGACGGACTCTTGGAATGCACGGGCTTCAATGGGTCAAGCGCGATATGATTTAGGGGTTATCGCAGTAGAGGGTAAAATTTATGCTATTGGCGGGTATACTTCAGAGTTATATGATGGATACTCCAATTTTTGTGTTACTACTAATGAATGCTATGATCCAGTGACTGACACGTGGACTACTTTAGCTCCTACACCTACATATAGAGCTAGCTTTGCTATAGCTGCTTATCAAGATAAAATTTACTGCATAGGCGGAGCGAGCTCTAATGGGTTATGTGGAACAAATGATGTTTACGATATAACCACGGATAGTTGGAGTACTAAAACTGCTATGCCATTTAACGACGTTTTCCTAAAAGCTCACGTTATTGATGGAAAAATTTTTGTCATAACCAGCTATGACCTATTTATGTACAATCCCTCTACGGACTCTTGGACAACTAAAGCCCGTATGCCACAGCCTCTTATTACATCTGTGCATTCCGCTGTTGTAGATAACAAAATCGTTGTCACATACATTCCTCTACGTGGTAGTGAACTTCATACGTACGTTATAATTTATGATCCAAAAACTGATGCATGGCGCGAAGGTGCAGAAGCTGACTTTTTGCTATGCTATGGCGCGGCTAGTGCAACAACTGGCATTTATGCCCCTAAAAGAGTTTACGTTCAAGGCATAATGACTCCTGGCATTACTAATTTCGATGCTTTACCCACTAATCATGTCTATGATCCTGAAAAAAATACTTGGTTAACTGCTAAAGCTATGCCTACAGCTAGAACACATTTCGGCATGGCAGTTGTCGATGACGTTTTATATGTAATCGGCGGAATTCTTGACATAAGCTGGGAAAATATGCCAAAAAGAACTCCAACAACAGGACCTGATGGCGAATTAATATACATACACCTCCCTTCACAACCATTTATCCCCACCGCTGTAAATGAGCAATATGTACCTATAGGCTACAGTTCCATCCCACTCACTTCTGAACCTGCATCTAAAAACTATACAACATATATCACTGTAACCATTTTAGCTCTAACAGTTGGCGTTATTATATTTGGCTTACTTTTCTTAAAGAAGAAGCGGAAAAATAATTTGTTATAGATTTACTATGAGCCTTTAATTAACTGGCTGATATGTATGGTAACGTTTTTTATGGCATAAATTATTGTTGGCGTAAAAATTGAGCATGCCGCTATAATATAGTTTAGAGGAAAGACGTAGTAGCTTTCAAAGAGGTTGCTGCTTGGGGAGAATGGCATGTAAATTGCGAGTTGGTATCCCCAAAACTGAAAAAGTGACCATGCTGAAACGAAAAGCATTGCACCTGCAAGTCTTGATAGGTATTTACTTTTTATGGTTAAAGACTGTTTAAGGTAATATCCTGTAAAAACTTCGCCTGCTATAGCTCCTGCTGCGCCTGGAAAGAACATGTTTACTAAAATTTTCTCTAACAAGTTGCCTGGAATAAAATGACCAATCCAGTAACCTGGCCAGTTAAGAAAGGGTATAACTATGCTGCCTGTTGCATAACGAATTGCTACAGGAATTAAATAGATAATTATGCCTGCAAGTGTCCATGTCCAAAAACGTTTACACTTCCAAGTAGCCCCCACGGCAAATTTTATACTCATACGCTTTACGATGTAACTAAATTTTAAAAAGGTTCTTGAGTTAATTAGCAGGCATAGCTTTTAGGCTTCGTTACAGTTTTTTAGTTACCTGCTGTTTTAGTTTTGTCGTTTGCTGTATTGATTTTGAAACTTTTATATATGTCAAATAATAATCAGTTTATGAGTATCATGGCTGAAGTTTGTTCAACGTGTGGTCTTCCAAACGACTTATGTGTTTGCGGGGAAATTGAAAAAGAGCAACAGAGAATTCGTATACGGTTAGAGACCCGAAAATTTGGTAGACCCACCACAATAATTGATGGTGTTGATGATAAAACTTCAAATTTGCAAAATATGGCGCAAAAATTGAAGGGCTATTGTGCATGTGGTGGAACGCATAAAAATGGGCAGATAATGCTCCAAGGCGACCATCGTGATAGAGTGCGCGAATTCTTGATTAAAACCGGTTATCCACAAGAAAATATTGAGCTCCAATAATCTTTTTTATTGAAATCTTGGTGTTGTGGGATGAAAATGTTTGGGTTTAGCGAAGTTTTCAAAAACGTAAAACATAGAAAGCCTTCTCAAATTTTTTGTCCAAGATGTGCTAGTCCTAATATTCACTTATCTACTGGTCTTGATTTATGGTTAACTCCTAAATCTTATGTTTGTGATGATTGCGGATATAATGGCTTAATTGTTATGGAACTAGAAGAAACTTCTGATTCTGTTGACAAAAAAGAATAAAAAATTTTTGGAAAATTAAAAAAAAGCTGTGACTATTTTAGTCTGGCAATTCCAGGTTTAACTGCTTTTTAAGAGTTTTATAGCGATTTCGAACAGTAACTTCTGTTACCCCTGCAGCTTCAGCTATGTCTTTTTGGGTTTTCTTTTCGTTACTTTGCAGACACGCAATGTATAAGGCTGCAGCTGCGAGTCCCATGGGATCTTTACCTGCTGCCGCTCTCTTTCGCCTGGCATCTCTAAGTATATTTATAGCGGCTCCCTGCGTTTTTCCAGATATGCCTGTTTTCTCTGCAATCTTTGATACATATGTTAATGGATCTGCTATGGGCATGTGTACTTCAAGTTCTCGCAGTAGTAATCTGTAGCATCTTGCTACATCTTTTTTAGCAACAAGACTTGCATCAGCAATTTCTCGCAATGTACGAGGTGTTCCACTTCCACGACAGGCAGCATATAGAGACGCTGCAGCTATGGCCGCTATGGATCTGCCTCGCACAAGACCTTTATCTAAAGCTTTTCTGTATATTATAGCTGCTTTTTCTTTAATTGGCGGAGGCATGTAGACTTTATCTGATAAACGATCTAGCTCTGCCATTGCCTGCGCAAGATTTCTGTCAACAGATGAGTGTACTCTGCTTCGAATTTGCCATTTTCGCAGTCGCCACATTTGCAGTCTTGTGGATAGGGGCAGTTTTCTTCCAAAGGCATCTCTGTCTACTTGACTTATTGCTGTTGATAAGCCTTTATCATGAACTGAATATGATGTTGGAACACCAACACGGCTTCTGGAGGCTTTTTCCTCTTGTGTAAACGCGCGCCATTCTGGACCTTTATCCATCATTTGTTCATATAACACTAGACCGCAGTCTCCACAGACAGTTTCTCCAGTGTCATAGTCGTGTACTAAATTGTCGCTTCCACATTCAAGACACTTTTCTGCTCTTTGTGGTGGTTTTGGTGAATCTTTATCACTCAAATTTTTTTGCTCCTTTAATATTGCGTTATGACCTTTAATATTGCCTTTTGGCTGAAGAAAATTATATATTTGGTATACGCAAACTAAAACGAAAAGTTCAAATATTTAAACATTATGGTATTATTAAACTTTTCTGACACAAAACCCAACAAAAACAAAACCCAAAAAAACACAAATATACACCACAACAACAAAAACACCACAACCTTACACCAAAACCACGGGAACGCTTATTAGGAAAAACACAACCATACAACAAACAACACCCACAAAAAACCGAACAGCAGCCCGGTGGTGTAGTGGTCAAGCATAGCGGGCTTTGGACCCGTTGACGAGAGTTCGAATCTCTCCCGGGCTATACTAATAACAATACCCCACTTCACAAACATACCAACATACCAAAATTATCTAAAAACAAAACCTAAAAAACACAAAAACCCAAATTCTGCTTCAACAAATTCTGCAACAAAACCTGAAAAACTAAAAAATCATATAAAGGTAAAAACCCTTTAACAATCACCCGAGGACAAACAGTTGACCAGCACACAAACAATGACTATAACAAACGACATAGACAACAATATAGCCACAAAAATCATTGGCCTAATCTCAGACACACACATCCCCTTAAGAGCAACAACACTCCCAAAAGAAATATTTACCATTTTCCAAAACGTTGACTACATAATACACGCAGGCGACATAGTTGAACTAACCGTAATAGACGAACTTGAACAAATTGCGCCAGTACTCGCCGTCCACGGCAACATGGACACACCAGAAACAAAAAACGCCCTACCCGAACTAAACTCCCTAAAAATCATAGACAAAAAAATAGGCGTAATACACAACCCCGACATACTATCTGGCATAGAACACATGCGAGAACTAACAAAAACAAACAAATTCGACGTACTAGTTTACGGACACACACATAACGCCAACATAAAATGGGAAGAAAAAACCCTATACATAAACCCCGGAAGCCCAACAAGCCCCTCATCATTACTAAACAAACCCTCAGTAGCCCTACTAAAAATCACAAATGACAAAATAACACCCGAAATCATTTACATCTAAACTTTACAACACAAATAATACCTACATACATTCATTACTCATTAACTAAAAAAAAATAAAAAAAGTTCTGAGCGCAAATACGCTCCAACACTCTAAAACTGGCTTTTATTTGCTTTTAATGTTTATCTTGTCCAAAATTAGCTTCGCACAATCTATCTGGTTTGGGATATTGCCTGTTTCATCCTGTACACGCCAAATATCTGGCGTAATTTCATCTGCAATGTATATATTCCGATTTTCATCAAAGCCAAATTCCAGTTTAAAATCCAACAACGTTAAATTGAACCCTTTCAGCTCCTCTCGTAAAACATCGCCTGCTTTAACCAAAACATCAAGTACTCTATTGTATTCGCCTTCTTTTAATAATCCCTTCATGATGCATAATCGCTCACTTATAAGCGGATCTCCCTGAGCATCATCTTTAAGTGTAACTTCAAGATATGGTGGATTGAATGGAATGCCTTTTTCAAGCGTAAACCTACGACACATACTACCCGCTGTAAAATAACGTAATATAAATTCAAGCTTTGGAACGGTAACATGACGCACTTTCATTAAACACTTATCAAGATCTGCACCCAAATAATGCGTTGAAATACCATTTGCTTCCATCAACTCAAAAAAATATTTCGAAACAGCAAGCCCAACTTTACCTTTACCCAAAACACTTCCGCCAACAGTGTTAAAGCCTGGATCAAAAACACCGTTCTCACCCGTAGCACTATCTTTAAAAAACAAAAAATAATCGCCGATTTCCTCATTTAACAAAACAATTTTAGTTTTCCCTTCATAAATTGTCTTCATAACTTCTCTTCAAACTCCTTTAACATTTATATTACAAATTATCGTGTATAAAAACGCCACTTTATAAATAGTGCCATAGTTAAGATGCGGTTTTTAATCAAAAATAAATAGTTAAAACGTATAGTCAAATCTAACATGCACTGTTTAAGTGTCCATTTATGGCAAATCTTTCATACTTATGTGCTATTGACTTCTTTTATGCATACCACTGCAATATTACTCGCACTTCCATAAAATTACCCCTAAAATAGTAGACCTGTGTCTGGTATACAGTTTTACTTTAACTCTGCTCTCCACTTTCTTAATTAACCGTTTGATAAGCTCATTTAAAAACAAATAATCGTAATCTTTTTCGAGGAATAAATCATGGAACACATCTTTGAACATTGTCAAAACCCTTGGAAAACTACGTGCCACGGAGAGCAAATCAAACTATACATACAATTCAAGGGAGAAACAATTCCAATCTGTGAGCATTGTTGGAACAAAATCGCAGACCAAGAAAATGAATGGTGATCATTATGAGTAATTTTTGTTTAAATAGTGCAAAAACTTACATAGGAAAAAATGTTAACTTGCACTTAAAAGACGGTGCTGTAATAGTAAATGTTCATTTGACCGCTATTAAAAAAGCTGAAATGGGTAAAATGAATTTACTGGAATATACCTCATTTGGTAACAGTGGACGAGAAAAAATTCCGTTAAGAAACATTGAATACGCTGAGGGACTCAACAGAAATATTTTGATTACATAAAAATTATGTAATGTATAATCGGATAAGCTAAAATAACTTTATCTACATTTAGCCTTATGCATTGTTCTCATTGTGGGCTTTGTTGTGCTGAGACAGAAATGTTGCTGTCAAACGAGGATATTAAGCGGATAGAGAAAAAGGGTTTTCATAAAAAATATTTTATGAAGATTAGTAAAGATGGTTATGCTCAACTTAGGAACTATAATGGTTATTGTGTTTTTTATAGCTTAGATGAGCATCGTTGTAGTATTTACTCTGATAAGCCATCTGGTTGTGGGGTTTATCCTGTGATTTTGGATGAGGATGTAGGTATAGTTGTTGATGATATTTGTCCTGAAGGGGGTTCGGTTAGTTTTGAGGAGAGGCAGGAAAAAGGTCAGTTGGTGATTAAGCTTCTTGGTGTTATAGATGTAGAGGCGTCTGTTAGGTGTTAGTTTTTGTTGTTGTGTAGTTAGGTTTTGGGTTTAATTTGGGTGTGATAGCAAATGTTTATTTCTTGTTTTTTTTATTTGTTTTGTGAGGTGTGTTAATGGGTCTCTCTGTTGGTCAAAGTAAGGTGTTGAGTAGTTTGTTTGTGTTGGTTTTTGTTGCTGGTTTGCTTATGGGTGGTCTTGTTCTTTTTTTTGTGAATGTGCATGATGCTGGTAGTGTTTCGGATTTGCGTGCTGAGGTTGCGGGTTTGCAGGCGAGGGTGTCTGAGTGGGAGGGTTTGCAGAATGTTACGCATCAGAATGTTACTATTTATCAGGATGGTGTGTCTCTTCAGGAGATTTATGATGGTGTTAGGGATTCTGTTGTTTTGGTTCATGGTGTTTCTGGTGATGGGTCTGTTCAGGGGTCTGGTTTTGTTTATTGTTTTCAGGGGCGTAATGTTGTGGTGACTAATTTTCATGTGGTTCAGGGTGTTGATGATTTAAGTGTTACTTTTCATAATGGTAATGGTTATGTTGCGTCGGTTTTAGGTTCTGATCCGTATGCGGATCTTGCTATTGTATCTGTTGCTGCTCCTGCTGTAGAGTTTAAGCCTCTTAGGATTGTTAGTTCTTCTAGTTTGTGTGTGGGGGAGCAGGTGATAGCTATAGGGAATCCTCATGGGCTTGTTGGTTCTTTGACTGTGGGGGTAATTAGTGCTCTGGGTAGGACTATTGTTGATGATATGACGAATCGTTTTTCTATAGCAAATGTTATTCAGGCTAGTACGCCTATTAATCCTGGTAATTCTGGTGGTCCAATGTTAAATGCTGCGGGTGATGTTGTAGGTATAACGACTGCTATTGTTTCCGGCTCACAAGGGTTAGCTTTTGCTATTCCTTCAAATACTATACTTAGGGAAATTGGCGCGTTGATAGCTACGGGGACTTATAGTGGGCATTCTTATTTGGGTGTAAATGGTAATGATATGACTTACACTTTAGCGCAACAACTTGGGTCAAGTGTTACCTATGGCTGGTGTATAGTGTCAATTGTACACGGTGGGCCCTCAGATGGTAAATTGCAAGTGGATGATATAATAATAGCTCTAGATGGTGTTAAAATAAAAAGTAATGATGAATTAGCTAGTTATCTTGCAGAAAAGACTGTTCCTGGTCAGAGTGTAAATATAACGGTAATGCGAAATGACGCAGAAGTTAACGTAGCCGTGGTGTTAAAAGAGCGGCCGCCTATATCATAATTTAAATTTGTGAAAAGGAGAATATTCATATGGTAAAATTGTTGTATCAAGGACATGGAAGTATACGACTCATAGCTAAAGATGGACGCGTAATATATGTTGACCCCTATGCGGGTGAAGGGTATGATAAACCTGCTGATATTGTTCTTATTACCCATGACCACTATGATCATAATAAGCTAGAATTAGTTACTCAAAATGAGGGCTGTAGAGTTGTTACAAATAAAGAGGCCTTAGCAGGTGGTAGACATAACTGTTTTTCGTTTGATGGCATTGATGTTGTAGCTACTGAGGCGGGAAATCTTAGACACGACCCACGTAACTGTGTCGGTTTTATCCTAACAATAGATGGCATTCGAATTTATTGCTCAGGTGATACCTCAAAAACAAGACAGATGCGAGAATTTGCTAAACAAAAAATTGACTACGCACTATTCTGTGGAGATGGAATATATAATATGGACTCTGACGAAGCGGCTGAATGCGCAGAACTTGTAGGCGCAAAACATAACATATTAATCCATGTAAAACCCGAGGCACTATTCGATTTAGTAACAGCACAAAAATGGAACGCTCCAAATAAACTAATTATCCAACCCGGTGAAGAAATAGAATTAAAAAATTAACTTACAAAAAATGTTACCGCAATGAGAGCAGCATATATCTGGTTTAGAAGTATCCAATATTAATTATCCATCTCTATTATTTCTGTTTAAACTATGAATTGGCTGATGGTGAAGCATTTGAGTAAGAAATTTGTGTTAATGTTTTTTCGAGAGTATTGCAAAAAGGATTATAAGGTGGTTTAGCCCTTTGTGTATCGACGGTTATGAGATGTTCAAAGTGTGGAAGCGAACATTGCGTAAAAGCGGGATTTAATCACAACAGACA
>JAITBW010000102.1 GCA_031283385.1 Nitrososphaerota archaeon | reverse complement strand
ATTAAACAAAATCTTTTTTGGGCTTTTGGATACAACGCGGCAACAATACCTATAGCTGCAGGATTACTATACCTCTTAGGTGGTCCTCTGCTAAACCCTATTTTAGCAGCAGCCATTATGTCATTTAGCTCAATTTCCGTTTTAGCAAACGCTTTGCGTCTAAAAAATTTTAAAGCAACAAAAAAATAGAAACAAAAAAAGATTGATGAGGTGTTAGTGTGGAAAAATTGTTGTTAAAAGTAAATGGTATATTCTGTGAGCATTGTGTAAAGGCTATAACAGAATCAGTAAGCACGTTATCAGGTATATTTAATGTAAAAGTTGACTTGCAAACTAAAACTGTAACAGTGGAATATAACTCAGCGCTTATCACAGCAAAAGCCATTGAGGATAAAATTGAAGAACAAGGTTACGATATTTGCACTTGTTAGAATATAAAAAGCAAAGTTCAAAAAAGAAAGATAAGAAGGGGTATGTTAGGAGAAAACTGAGAAGGACGAGTCCTCGTCGCCTGCAGCGTTCTGTTTGTTAATTTTATCATTAACCTCTTTTACGCGATTTTCAATTTCTGCTACGGCTTCAATGTTTCCAGCGGCTTTTTGAGCAGAGCAGGCTTCTTTAAGTGCACTTAACCCGTAGCGGTCAAATCCTTTATTTAAAGCAACATCAGCTGCTTTAGTGAAAAATTCAACTGCCTGTGGATACTCTTTTAAAGTTACGCTACATTCTCCTGCTTTGTAATACATTTCAGCGGCACCAAAATAGTTTTGACTTTTAAAGTAAAGTTCGCCACTTTTTGTAAATAAATCACGTGCCTCAACTGATTTACCATTTTCCATTAAAGCATTAGCATCCTTATGGAGCTTAATTGGATCCTCTTTAATACTCATAAATTATCACTATACAACAAATTACAAGACATACATTAGAATTTTCCTCTTCAAAAAATCACAACACATAAGAAAAACAGATACCCCAAATTTATCTTCATTAATGAGAGCTGCCTAAACAGGCTTGTTCAGCACGTTATCATAAGGACCCAGGGAATTTTAGTTATTTCATAATCTTTGGATCATATAGCCACACTATAGCTCACTCCACACGCATTGCCTTAGCAAAACGCATACGTTAGGCACGATCTTCTCCGAAAGGTCACAAGCATGCCAACCTAAAAAATGGGTCTACTCCAAATTAGGATCAGACTAAACCTCTTTAAAGGGGGCATAAACGTTCACCAAAGCTACACTGCGTCGACACATACAGAAGGCTTAATCACTAATTTACGGATTATTTCTATTGCCTAATAGCCCCGTATGCGAGGATCCAACCGTTTTAATTTTTGCTGTCGTAACTACTGCCGCGTATTGATACTTATCAAGTATACAGCGCGTTATTTTGTTAATTTTTAATTTGACATGATTTTCTTCTGGTTTACTATTCCCACTCTATCGTAGCGGGAGGTTTTGGTGTCACATCATACATAACGCGGTTAACACCTTTAACTTCACGTGTTATACGCTCTACTACAGTCTCAATCAACTCATAGGGTAGTCGAACGGCACTAGCAGTTACGAAATTTTTAGTTGATATAGCACGGAGAACGACCATAGCCTCATAACACCGCTCGTTGTTACGCACACCAACACTTTGGAGATCGGGTAAAATAACGAAATATTGCTGCACCTCTTTTTGTAGTCCCGCATTTTCGATTTCTTCACGGAAAATAGCATCTGCCTCACGTAAAAGATCAAGTCGAGTTTTTGTAAGCGCACCAATACAACGCACAGCTAACCCTGGACCAGGAAAAGGCTGGCGATTTGTGAATACCTCAGGTAGACCCAACTTTCTGCCACATTCACGCACTTCTTCTTTATACAATAGTTTAACTGGCTCAATTACAGTTTCAAATTCGATATTAAGCGGCATACCACCTACATTGTGATGAGCCTTTACCTGTTTATGCCCATCTGCACCGCTTTCGATAATATCAGGATAAATCGTCCCCTGCACAAGACAACCCACTTTACCGAGCTTTTTCGCTTCCTCTTCAAAAACACGTATAAACTCTTCACCGATCAATTTACGCTTACGCTCTGGCTCTGTTACATCTTTAAGCTTTGCCAAAAACCGATCCTCCGCATCAACACGGATCAGATTAATTGCGTACGTATCACGAAATAACGCTACTACTTGATCGCCTTCATTTTTACGCATAAACCCTGTATCTACAAATATGCAAGTAAGCTTGTCACCAACAGCACGATGAGCAAGAATAGCACACACAGCAGAATCCACACCACCACTTAACGCACATAATACAGGACGCCCAGCAGCTTCTATACTGATACTTTCACAGGTACTTTCAATAAATTCTTCCAATGACACTTTCAAGTTTGACATCATTTTATTCTCCTCTCACATAATTCTTGTAAAGAGGTACATTTCCACGTGGAACACACTCTTTTCTATTAACTCACTTTATTATACATAGTAGCCAATTTTCTAATATATGAAACATTAATGTTACTCAGTTTGAGAGTGTTCACGTTTAGGGAGACGACAGGATTTTTTCATGTTTTTTACCGATTTAGCGGCTCGCTCAAAGAACATGCCCCGTACTTTATCGTGATTTTCAACATTTTGCGACCTT
>JAITBW010000094.1 GCA_031283385.1 Nitrososphaerota archaeon | reverse complement strand
CTCTACTAATGTCTGTTCTTGTCCATCAGTTACATAACAGCCTTTGGCACCAAGTTTAACAACAACTATTCTAACTCCCATATCTAAAATGATGTCTGCCCCTATGCGATAATCCTTTTCGCCTGTTATTTGTTCAAGCTCTAAAGCGTTAGGCATAAACACATGTGAACTTCTGATGAGCGGTTCTATGGCTGCAAAGTTTTTTTGGGCATAGAGTGCGCCTGGGTCGAAGCTAAGTTTGATAGAGTTGGGTAGCATTCCTGCTATTTTCTTTTGTGCTCTAAATGGTTTCTCGCCTACAAATGATGTTATGTGTAAAAAATTTGTTTGAGCAACATATTCCAGATTGATTTCTCTGGATTCAAGCGTGTCATTCTCTCCTGGATTAATGTATAATGCTCTTGCTCCTTTCTTGTCTACAAATCCTAGAACTGTGCCGCTTTTGCCTTTTTTTGAGTGTATAATTCCATCAACGTTTACTCTTTCGCTTATAAATTTGTCAACTTGCAGCTTACCCTCATAATCATCAGCTACTTTTCCAATAAACCCCACTTTACGGTCAAGACGCGCTAAACCGACAATAGTGTTTGCTGCTGAACCGCCACAGGCTTCAGTGTAGCTTTCAATGAAACTTTCTTCTTCTGGTCCTGCAATACGTTCAACTTTTAGCAGTGTATCAACGTTTAAGGCACCAAACCCTATTACATCAAATTTACTCATTTATGCCCAACTCGTTAAAAGAAATTTTGTATTGACCTAGCTTACCTCCATAGTTACCTGCTGAAATACGCACAACACCTTCAATATCCAAAACAGCTTCAATACCTGCTTTGAGCGCTTTCTTAATTACATCAACATTCATACCATCAAAAACTAGTTCAGCAATATAATTTACCCCATCAGGCACAAGGGAATCTTTACCTAACTTGGCTTTAAGTGATGGACAGTAAACATGATTTGTTGTAGGACCGATCTCTGGAAAGTTAGTCTCTGGCTTAGACCCCGCTGAGCAAACATCAAACGACGTTACAACACCCGAAACTGTATGCATCGCCGCAAGAGACTTCTTACCCGCATCCCTTAGCGCTTGCTTAGTTTCACACATTACCCAAAAATTTCCCCCCATAATACCTCTAGCATAGCCAATGTAACGTTCAATTACAAAATCTGGAACCATTAAGGGAACAACAATAACATCTCTACCATAACGTTGCTCTACCCATTCATAACCATCACCACAGTGACCAACACGCACCATCATATCCATTTTACCTTCAGCATTAGGCAAGGCATCAAAGACAGCCGTAAAGGGCTTAACTAGTATATCCTGTCTAATTTTAAAAGAAAGCTCTTTTTCAAACTTTTCTAGACACTTCTCAAACCCTTTCTTCTCATTAAGCTCACCCCAAAACTGCAAAACAGCCCCAACTCTACCATCAGGTGTTTCTTTTTCAGTGAGATAACGTTCCACACCACCTTCTGTTCTACCAATCACAACTGATGGAGTCGCCGTTGAATCATTAGCTGCCGCCGTCAAGGTTTCCATATCATCTGCTGTTACAATTACACGACTAAAAATTCCTGCAAACGCTTCAACAAATGTATCATCAATGATTACTTTATGTGCCAACTTATCCAAGTCTCCCAATAGCTACGCCACGAACTTTCTTGCGAAACTCGCTACTTTCCATAACTATTGAGTTTATATTCTCTCTTGTAACTATTTGAACCTTCGGACTAGTCTTTGACGACCCAAACACTTGTTTAAGCAACTCTAAATCTGCAGCAGCATCTTTCAGAGTGTTCTGATCCCAAGTTTCCACTACTTTAAGTGTTTCTTTTCTGCCAAGTCTATAAAATATGTCGGCTAAGACGGCTGTGACAAGGTTATTTTCCGACAATACTGCAACATCAGCGTTTTTCACTGCATAATCGTTACCGTTAAACGAAACCGCTAACCCCCCTTTTTCCTTAACTAACCTTAACGCTTCAACATCCGTAATACTGTCTCCAACATACATAACATCCTTAAATGGAGCTTTCAACTCTTCAACGGCATCACAAATGGACTTAGCTTTCTGTTCTCCACCAATAGTTACAACATCTTTAAAGAAATTGCTAACAGACATCTGTGGAATCTCTTCCCAAAAAATTTCATAAAGACGCTCAATCAACCTCTGATCATTTGAATTAAAATCTGCAAGAGTTTTAGCATTAACTGGTATAGTGATTAAAGGCATCTGACTGATTTCTTGGGCTCTTTCACGTAAAATGACTTCCTCTTGAGATGTTATAGCTGCCTTGTCTAGACTAACTTTTGTGCAGTACGTGTTTTTATATGGAAAATCAACTGCTTTACAGAGTGCTTTAATGTAGTGTTCATAACTAGTACTAACGATATAGCATTCAGCAATTGACTTAACGTGTTTAACCGTTTTTTGAGTACCTTCAATTAACATAACGTTATCTGCTGAAAAATCATCCAACTGCTGATCAGTTACACCATAGGCTTTCAAAAACGGCAAAGTCAACCGTAATGTACTGCCCGCTGTGTAACCTGACTTATTGAAAACATCTGCCAAAATATCATCATACTTGCTAATATTGCAGAAAATTTTGTCACCATTGGGCATAAAATTGGCGGCTATTTCATAGGCATTATCATTTTTCGAAATTGGACCTTCACAGTCGGAAACAAAAACACCTCTCACGCTTTGGCCCTCAACTTTTCCATGTGACTTACACTTCTATCAATATGATGCTGCGCCGCAATATCTGTACGATTCCATAAACCCCCACCACTAATAGCTCGCGCACCTTCTTGACTAATTCTACGAGCCTCCTCAATACTATCACCTATAGCTAACACCCCAACCGCTCGCGACTTCAATGCATAACTCCTCCCATTTCTCAATTCCATAGCACCAGGATATATGCGTATTTTATCACCATACTTTTCAGCCAATTTGTATGCCTCCGTAAAATCAACTGCAGTGCCAATGTCGTAATTACTGATTTTGCCTGGATAAACATTCATGTAGCCGCCATAATCATGTGGAACTTTGTAGGTTAAAACAGTTGACGCCTTATTTAATCCGACATTTAAAAGATTTCCATTAATCATTTTATAACAAACATCTACAAAATCATCTTTAATTATGGGAAAAAGATTGATGCTTTCAGGGTCACCCGGTCGGCTATTAATTTCTAAAATTTTTATATCCTTTCCAGTGTGCATAAAAGCCAAATACAGTGGTACACCACGAAGCGCGGTATTGTCATTTATTTGACTACTCCAACCGTTAAACACTTTGCTTGCTAATGCAACCTCATTTTCACGTTCAGCAGATGTTAAAAACGGCAGTTTATCATCTACATCTTTGTAAGAACCCATTCCACCTGTGTTCGGTCCTCTATCATCATCAAATGCACGTTTATAATCTCGTGTGTCAGGCAAGGGAATGAAGTGTTTTCCATCACAGAACGCCATGCAGCTGGATTCTTCTCCATCAATTTTTTCTTCAATTATGACTGCGCTGTATTGGAAATTAGATATAAAATGTTCAAACAGCTCTTCACGACTTGCGAAATGATCGCCCCAGACACCTACCCCTTTACCTGCAGCGGGTTTGTCAGGTTTAACTACAGCTTGATTGTCAAGTTCATCAAGCCACTTGTAAACGTCTACTTTAACTTGTGTTTTATCCCTATAATCTTCTGGATTAAAAATTTTGAACCGTGGATTAGCCTCAGGAGCAATTTCTTGGAAAAGCAAACGTTGTTTAACTTTACTTTCTTCAATTGCATAACTCTTTTTTGGACAAATAACTGGAATTCCAGTTTCTGTTTCAACAAGATCTCGCAGCCCATCGATAATTGGTTTTTCTGAACCTACAATCGCAAAATCCAACTTATCCTTATAGTCCTGTGCAAACTTGCAAATATCTTGAATATCTAAATTTGGAATAACAACATGTTTTGTGGCATGTTGCGTGTTGAATGGATTAAGCTGTTTGTCTGCAATGTATAATTCTACTTTATACCTCTGACTTCTCGCAAGAGCATCGACAATGGCAACTTCTCGCGCGCCATACGAAACAACTAATATGCCTACTGTCTCCATACATGACACCAACGTTGTTACTTGATAGGAAATATGGACACTTAATTTGTGTTTTTACCCTGATCTATGTTTTCTTCAGTTTCATAGATACGTTTTGTCTCTTCATACCCTTTGAGAAACTTTTCCTTATTCTCATCAGCCATTTTTTGAGCTAAAGGTGTAGGATACTTACCTGTAACACACGCAAGACATAGTTGTTCACATGGTTGTCCTATAGCTTCAACTAATTTATCTATAGATTGATAACACACGCCGTCTGCACCTATTATTTTTGCAATTTCCTCTGAATTATTTCTAGCACCCACAAGTTCCTTATACGTAGACATGTCAATACCATAGAAACATGGACCTATAACTTTTGGAAAAGTCGAAAAAACAAAAACTTTTTTGGCACCTGATTTGCGTAATTTATCGATGATAACCTTAGTTGTATCTCCACGGACAATGCTATCATCGCAGATTATAATATTTTTACCTGCAACTTTAGGACCTAAAATGTTGATTTTTTTATCAATAGTTGAAAATCGTTCATTATCCGATGAAATAAATGCCCGCTCCGTAACATAACGATGACGCCTCGAAGCGCGCTCCCAACGAAGCTTTGACGCTTCATGAACCCCCATAGCGGGATCATCACCCGTTTCAGGCACAGACATAACCATGTCACATTCGTTTACTATATCCAAGTTTTCATAAACAATATTTTTCCCAAATTTTTCTCGAATCTCGTAAACATATTTACTGTTAAAACATGAATCTGGCCTTGCAAAGTAGGCATATTCAAAAGCGCAAAACGCATGTTTTGGGTTCTCAATAATTTGCTGTCGAATAAAGCCCTCTTTTGTAGCAATTACAAGTTCACCAGGGCATAATTCAAAATCATGTTCAAAACTATTCATATCTAAACTAACTGTTTCTGATGAAAAAGCCAATGATTGACGATCTGAGCTGTGTCCTGCGCATAATGGCTTTATGCCATGTGGATCTTTAAAAGCAAAAAAAGTGCCATCCTCTAATATACCTATTACTGAAAAGGCACCCTCCAAACTTTCCATAACACTTCGCACGGCACCAACTAAGTCTTTTCCTTGTTTAAATCCTAAAAGCAATTTATAGCAAACGATGTCAGAGTCACAGTTATAGACAAAATCTTTAAAATTATTACGCATTTCTTCCCTAAGTTCTTCAGTACTTATGATGTTACCATTAAATGAAATAGCCAGCTTCACTTTATCGGTAGTACCTATAGCTGGTTGTGTCCCATGAATTATGGACGCGTCATCACATTTTCCCGAAGTTGTATACCTAACATTTCCAATTCCAATAGAACCTGGAAGCCTCTCAAACCATTCATTAGCTGTCTCTGTCTTAATTTTAGGTACAAGATCTAACTTTTTGTGAATGAAAAACTGACCCTGATTGAAAGTCAAAAAACCATGTGACTGATGCCCTCTATGATTCTGAGCACGCAGTCCCCAATAAATGTACGGAAAAACTGTTTGACCATTGAAATTTTTTACACCAAATATACCGCAGCCTATGTCTAGTCCCTCTTTATAATAAAAACACTGTGATTAAGAAGAGGTTTATCTGTATTTAGTATAAATTTGGATAAACAGAATGTTATTTTAACATAATCTCCAATTTGTTAATGTTTAACACCGAGTTTTGTTATACATATGTATCCTCCAGAAAAATTGCAGATTGAATAATGTATATAGTAGACAAAAAATTATGACATGTAGACATATGGAACTTGTTTAATGATTATCACATATCTGATTTAC
Source organism: Nitrososphaerota archaeon (assembly GCA_031283385.1). Classification (GTDB taxonomy): domain Archaea; phylum Thermoproteota; class Bathyarchaeia; order Bathyarchaeales; family Bathycorpusculaceae; genus Bathycorpusculum. Next base: position 5,523 of record JAITBW010000094.1, on the reverse strand, counting down.
GCCCAAAATGCTACAATGCTATTTATAGCCTGATAAATCATTAATTTAACGTTTTATATAGGGATAATGACATGTTGACTACCGCATACGCAGAAGAAATACTCGAGATTCTTAAGTTAACCGTAGCTGTGCCTAGTCTTGTTAAAGCAAAAAGCGATCCCTTCGAAACACTCATAATTACAATTATCTCACAAAACACGACAGACAAAAACACTGATGTTGCCTTCACACGCCTAAAGCAATACTTCCGCATTACTCCAAATTCACTTGCAAACGCTAGTACTTCACAAATTGAAGAATGCATTAAACCTGCAGGGTTATACAGAAATAAATCATGCACAATACAAACAGTCTCAAAAATAATCCAAGAAAAATACAAGGGTTCTCTAAACATCATTTTAACTTTACCCTTTGAAGAAGCAAGAAAAACTCTTCTAGATATGTCTGGAGTCGGACCTAAAACGGTGGATGTGGTGCTACTTTTCTCTGCCCAAAAGCCTACGATACCTGTTGATACTCATGTTAATCGTGTTTCCAAACGTTTGGGAATTGCCCCTAAAACAGGTGATTACGAAATAGTTCGCTTAAGCCTACAAAAACTATTTGTTGAAAACGATTATTTACTTGCTCATCAACTTTTAATTGGACATGGACGTCAGTTCTGTAAAGCTCGAAAACCCCTCTGCAACAGTTGCCCCATTAATAGTTACTGTGAAACCAAGGGAGCATTTTAAATGGTTACTGTGCTCCCATTACAAGTACTGGAATACTTCCCATACCCTGAAGTGCGCATACATCAGGATCAGTTCATAAACACAATTCACAACGCTGTAAATGCTAGACAATCTGTGCTAATTGAAGGTAGCAACGGCTTAGGTAAAACAATATCCGCGCTTTCTGCATGTTTACCCGTAGCTATTGAGAAAAAGCTCAAAATTCTCTATGTCGCCAGAACCCATCGGCAGCATGAACGTGTTATTGACGAATTACGTATGATATACAAAAAACATCCGATTAGCGGTATATCTATTAAAGGACGGAACGAAATGTGTCTCAACGCATTTGCTGCAAATGGTGCTTTTGACTCAAGATCCCTTATGGAAATGTGTGACCTTCTAAAATCCAAAGGGCGTTGTCCTTATTATAAAAACGTAGATTTACAAACTTATGATTATCTTCAATTGGTTAAGCAGTTAGCAACAAGACCTTATACCGCAACTGAAATCCAGCAGATCTGTAAAAAGAAAGAATTGTGTCCATATGAACTTGTAAAAGCGTCATTATCAGATACAAAAGTTATAGCATTAAGCTATCTGTATGCTTTTGATCCACTGATCCGAACAGCTTTCTTAAAACATATAAACACTGATCTTTCAAAAATAATTCTGGTGGTTGATGAAGCCCATAATTTATCTGAAACAGCTGTTGACATTTCTAGCAGTAATCTTTCCCTGTTCGTTCTACGACAGGCCGAACTGGAAGCTAATCATTATGGCAACAAAGAAATTGAACGGTTTGCCCATTTCTTCCGTGAAGAAATAGAGAAACTAACAGAAAATATCAACCGTGAAGAAATAATAGATGCAAATCGAATAATCGATATAATTCAAAAATGCGGTATCTCTAACCCACGTGAATTCTTTGAGAATATGCATGAGGTTGGTGCTGGGATTAGGCGTAGTATGCTTGCTGAAGGTAAGAATCCTCGTAGTTACGTTAATTCTATGTCAGATTTTTTGCTATATTGGCTTGAAACGTGTGATAATAGTTCATATATCAATGTTGCCTGTCGATACTACACTGAAAAAAATCAAAAAACTGCAAAATTAGAAATTGTCGCTTTAGATCCCTCCAAAATTACTGAACCTGTTTTCTCTGCAACATATGCTAATGTTGTCATGTCAGGTACACTACAGCCTCTTGACGCATATTTGAAAATAACAAAACTGCCCAATAACTCTGCTCAATTTATAGCATCTTCACCCTTTCCAAGAGAGCACATTTTTTCAGCAGTATGCTGTGGCGTTACTACAGCTATGGAAAAACGAACGCCAATAATGTACAAAACTATGATTAAACGTATAGTTGAAGTAGTGGAAAACACTCCTAAAAATACGGGAATATTTGTTGCCTCTTTTGATGTTATGAACTCTCTGCTTAATGAGGGGTTAGCTTTAGCATTAGATAGACCGCTCTACAAGGAAGAACGTGGTATGACCTCTAAACAAAACGAGAAACTTGTATCCGATTTCAAATCATGCGGAAATAAAACGGGTGCAGTTTTTCTCGGAGTCCTAGGTGGTAGGACATCTGAAGGTGTTGATTTCCCAGGTGATCAAATGAATTCTGTCATAATAGTTGGGGTACCGTATGCTGAGCCAACACCTCGTGTAAAGGCTCAGATTGATTATTATGAAAAATGTTTTCCTCGTTTTGGTCGTGAATACGGTTACATATTGCCTGCTATGAAAAAAGCTTCCCAAGCTGCTGGTCGACCGGTACGTACTCTTGATGATAGGGGCGTAATAATCTTTTTAGATTCACGTTACGCAACGGGTTATTGTCGGAGTTTTTTGCCTTCTTGGGTAAATACTGGAATGAAAACGTTACCTGATCAAGACGGGGTCTTAGCAAAAGAAGTGCAAGCTTTTTTCAGCTTTACAGAGGCATCTCTCTAAGTTCTGGATCTAATCTAATTCTGCCAATTGTAATGATAGCCGGTTTGATGCTGACTGGTGTTAGTACCTTCATTGTTTGTCGTGCCCGGTTGTATTCAAGCATAATACCGATTCCGAGGAAATGTTTTTTTGAATTCTTTAACCCAACTAGAATTCCTTTTTCTTTGCCTGCCTCTTTTGGCAGAATATTTTTCTCTTGAATTTCCATGTGGCTAGCAAATAATGAACGTATTTTAGCGTCTTTTAGATATTTTGCGTAATTCATTTCTCGTAGTCTTGTACGTTTTTCAGGACTACGAACATTGGCGTTTGGTGATGACTTAATACAGTATGTAGTAATTGTATCAATGCCTGAAAATAATACTGCAAGTTCTTCTTGATTTTGAATGCCAACTATCAAGTCTGGTTTAAGTTGATTAACAAGTTGCAATTTATAATTAATTGCGCTCTCGCCTTCTATGGCGCCGTCAGTATTAATTATTATATAGTCTGCATCATGTTTCTGCATGATTTCTCTATGCATTGCAGTTAAGCCTTCAATTGACTTATTTACCGCCTGAATTGGTGAGGTAACACCAACGAAAAACGCGTTTGACATCCCTATCTCACAAAGTTCAGTAACCCGTCTGGTGACATAATTGTAAGAAACAGTGCACGGTGGACCAATATCTGACTGTTCCAAATCGCTGTCTAGAACTGCCACTTTAGTTTTTCCATTGACAAGATTGTTAACTATGTAAGTGCTAAAACTGCTTTTTCCAGAATCAGCTTTGCCCATAACCATGACAACTGCTGGCTTTTTTTGTATAGCTACAACTGTTTGAAGTGCCTCATTCCATGATTCTGGAATAGTCTTTGTTTCTTCTTCTTGCATTGTAGCATTTGCTCCAAGCGAAACGTGAAATTCTGTGTTTTCCAAAGCATGAAATGGTTGTCTTTTTCCTTCGCGTACAATTATTTGCTGGTTTTCTTTTATAATGTTGCCAAAAACTTCTGCTCTACCTGAAATAATTCTTACAGATGACGGACCATTTACTATCAAAGTTTTGTTTGCTTCAACTGTTTTCTTCATTTTTCTTTTTCTTCCCCTCTTCTCTTCTCTGGTAAATACAACCTTTTCTAGCCGATATTCTCGTAGCTGAAATTATATGTCTCACGCTTCGGCTGCGTTTACTTATTGGTAGATTTGTGCCAGCTTCACTAACTGCTTCCAATACAATTTTAGGATGCAATGTTTTATCTATTGTTTCTATTAGCTCCTTGTATGCTGGTACTCCGTTTCCAATCTTAATTCTGACGTTTGTAGTTGATAAGTTAACATTTTTTAATATACTTTTTATCTTATTATTTGTCTCTCGTATGCTTAAACAATTCGCCTCAATTAGCACTTTGTCATCTGCTATTGCTATTAATCCTGTTACTTCTCCTGGATCGATACCGATAACCATTTTCTTATAGCATTCTTTTCCCTGTAACTTAATTATAACTTGGCTCATTAAATCGTCTAGCTCGTCTTCATGTGTGAATGTTAAAATTTTGTTGAAAACTATTTTGTTTTGTTCTTCAGGTGTTGTTATGACGACTTTAACTTCTGCAGGTATGGGCTCATTAGGTTTTAAACTGTAAAATGGTGTATTGTGTTCTTTAAGCAGTTTTACTATGTGAAAATACGCTTTTCCTTGTACTGTGGCAACTGCAACTTTTACTCTCATCAAGTCTACCTGATAATACTTTTTAAATATAAAACACATTATTAGACAAGTTAATAATCTTGATGTGCATTTCAAGTGGTTAGCATAAAAAAAGTCTTAACGGGCATAGACTGCATCGACACAATAGCTGGTGGTATCACTTCTGAGACAATCACATTAATTTATGGTGAACCTGATACTGGGAAAAGTATCCTTACAACTCAATGCGCTTTTAACTGTGCGATGCAAGGACTAAAAACTTTATACATCGATTGCGATAACACCTTTTCCTCTAAAAGACTCGCCCAGATCGCCGATGAAAAATTCGACAACATTGCAGACAAAATTCTCCTGATCAAACCTATAGATTTCAAAGAGCAAACTGCTGTAATAGACAGAATAAATGCTTACATATCACCACACAATTTTGGCTTAATAGTTATTGATACTATTAACTCACTTTACGGAGCTAAATTTGCAGAAGCCCAAAACAAAACTCGAGCTTTTAGTGTGAATCGAGAATTAAATAGGCAAATGGCTATTTTAGCGCAAACAGCAAAAATTCAAAAAATCCCAATAATAATAAACAGTCAAGTAAGAAGTATATTTAACGATCCGCTGGGCAGTGTTAAACCTGCTGCGAATCGTGTGCTAATGTTTTGGGCTGATAATATAATAGCTCTTAAGCATACAGGGACAAAAATAATTAAAGTAACAGTAGAGAAAAACCATGCGAAAATGGTGCATGTTACCTGTTATGTACAAATAGGCGAAAGAGGTATATTTGCAACTGAATTCTATGAATAAACTAGTCTGGTAAAAATCATGGATATAACTCTGCTAATAATTCAAGCTATTGTATTTATTTTTCCTGCCTACTGTGCAAACGCTATGCCCGTACTTGTGGGTGGAGGAACTAAAATTGACTTTGGCAAAAACTTTGTTGATGGTAAACGGTTGTTTGGTAATAATAAAACTTTTAGAGGGTTTCTTTTCGGATGGATTATAGGCTTAAGTGTTGGTTTGGTTGAATATTATTTTGTTCCTTCAGATATTCTTTCTTTATCTGTGCTTTTTGCAGTATTTGCGCCGTTTGGTGCGCTTTTAGGTGATTTAGTGGCGGCTTTTCTTAAGCGGAGACTAGATATTGCTCC
>JAITBW010000061.1 GCA_031283385.1 Nitrososphaerota archaeon | reverse complement strand
GCATGCATGCGCATTTTTTCTATCTGATCATTTACTGTTGAGTCCTTTTCAATATACATATCCTGTGCTGGTAGATATGACTCAGGTTGATAGTAATCATAAAAACTGATGAAATACTCTACACGGTTGTTTGGGAAGAACTGTTTTAGCTCAGCATATAGTTGAGCCGCTAAAATTTTATTGTGTGCGATAATAAGTGTAGGTTTCTGAAGTCGGCTGATTACGTTTGCCATAACAAATGTTTTGCCGCTTCCTGTGATACCTAAAAGTGTCTGTTGTTCTTTTTTTTTTTTTTTCTCCAATAATTTATTAACCGCTTCTTCTTGGCCAGATGAAATACTGAATGGGGAAACTAACTCAAACTGCATGCCGTGCTTACGCCTAAACATTAAAAAGCAGTACAAACAAAACTTAAAAAGTTAATTACCAAACATTCGTTAAACATATGTTCATGTAAAAAAGTGTTTTAGAATATAAAAAAGGATTGTTTTATGTTGTTGTGGGTGTTGGCGGTTGGTCTGTGGTGTATGTGTTTGTTGTTGGTTGTTGGTGTTTAAGTTGGATGAATGCGATTGCTAAGAGTAATGTTGCTATCCAGATGAGGAAGTAGCCGATTATTAGTAATGTTAGGAATCCGCCGATGAACATTACGGTGCCAGCAGCTCCGAATAGGCCGATGTTTGATTTTTCGCTGAGTTGTTTTAGTGATTGTCGGATAAAGTATGTTGCTATTATTGTGAAAATGCATAGGACTGCGAGCATGATTAATGTGTTAGTAAGCATGGCAGTGGCGCTTTCGATAATTTGGCTTGTGTCTATGGACATGTTTGGGTCAGCGGCTATGCCGGGTAGTGTGTTGATATTGCCGTCCCAGCTGGGGTATATTTGTTGCATCATGTCTATAATGTTTGGTAATATGAGGGTGTATGCGATTATGGCGGCTAAAGCTATGCCTATTATGCCGGCAGCTATGCCGATACTGGTTTTTTTGAAAATAGTCGATTCGTTATAGTAGCCGCTTAAGCCATATAGGCTAACTAGTGTCAGAGCGGTGCCTACGATAAATATTATGGTGAAAATGTAGGGTATTGGTATTACGAATGTGAATATGCTGATAAATAGTAAAAGTGCACCTATACTGCCTAACGTTTTGCTTGTCTGTAAATCTATAATCATCTTTTTTTCCTCTAAAAAATAGAGGCTATACTGATATAAAACTGTTAGAAGAAATTGGGTGTATATTGTTGAAAAAATTTAGTGTTGGATGTTTATGTGGATTTTTTTGCCGTCAAGTTCTGCTTCGTGCCATTTTGTGTTTTGGTCTTCAGATGGTTTGTGGTGTAGGCATATTTTTTGTGTGCGTATTAGACTGGTCATTTCTTCAAGATAGGGGTTTAGTAATTGCATGGTTTCAGTGTCGAGTTCGGCTATGTTTACTTCTTTTAAAATGTCTGTTGGTGTGTAACCTATTTCTTTGCGGAGTGCTTGTATGCGGCGTGCTAAATCGCGCATTATTCCTTCGCCTAATAGTTTTTCGTCTCGTTGGTTGCTGAGATATATGGTGGTTTCGTTTTCTTGTGTTGTTATCCAGTTTTCTGTGTCTATATAGTCGGGTTTTGTGGTGGTGTATTCTATGTTTTTGACGTTGGTTAGGTCTTTGAATATGTTTTCTAATTGTTGTATTGCGTTGAGGTTTTTTTGTGGTGCTACTATTATGGCTTTGCTTAGGGGCCAGCGGCGTTTGAGTTTGCCTTGTTGTCGGGCTGCGTATGTGGTGGATGTGGTTTTTAGCATGGTGTCGAATGCTTCTTCTAGTGGGGTGTTTTGTAGTGTTTTGTTTGTGGTTGGCCATTTTTCTAGGTTTATTGTTTCGGGTAGGTTTGGTTCTAGTTGTCGGTAGATTTTTTGGTATAGCATTTCGCTTAGGTAGGGTGTTATGGGGTTGAAGAGTAGAGTTATTGTTTTTAGTGTGTGGTGGAGGAGTGTGTATATTGTTTGGCGGCGGTCTAATGTGGTGGGGTCGTCTGTCCATAGGTCTTTTCGTATTATTGGTACGTATAGGCGGCTTAGGGTTTCTATTACGAAGTCGTCTAGGGTTGCTAGTGCGGTGTTGTATTCGCATTTTTCGAGGTTTTGTGTGTATTGTTCTATGGTGTTTTGTAGTTTAGATAGCATCCATTTATCTGCGGCTTCTAGTTTGTCGCTGCTGCTGTTGTTGTTTAGTGTGTGTTGTGTTGGGTTGTATTTGTCGAATTGGGCGTTTTGTAGGAAGAAGCGGCTTAAGTGGTATAGTGTTGATAGTACTTGGTAGCTGCGGCGTGTGAGTTCTTGTAGGTCGAAATTCATAAAGTCTATGGGGCTGCATTTGCGCATTAAGTAGTAGCGGCAGAGGTCTGCGCTGGTGTTTTCGAGCAGTTTTATGGTTTCTAGGGTGTTGCCTAGGCTTTTGCTCATTTTTCGGCCTTTGGCGTCTTGGGTTAGGCCTTGGAATAGGAATGCTTGGTATGGTGCCTGTGCTTTGCCTGTGCGTATGACGTGTTCTAGGAGAAGAGAGTTAGCCCAGCCTCGTGTTTGGTCAATGCCCTCTGTTAGGAAGGCGGCGGGTATGAATTGGTCTACGTCTGTGTCGTTAAATCTTGCGTATGGTGAGGCGCCGCTGTTGTGCCAGGTGTCTAGTACGTAATCTTCTCTTTTCATTGTGCCGTTGCATTTTGGGCATTTAAGTGTGACTCTGTCTACCCATGGTTTGTGTAATTCGAAATCTGCAGGGATTTCTTCTTGGGCGAGGTTTATTAGTTCTTTTTTGTTTGCAACAAGATGTTTATTTCCGCATGTTGTGCATGTCCACATGGGCAAAGGGGTGCCCCATATGCGTTCTCTGCTTATGCACCATGATTTGCCTTCATTTAGAAAGCCGAAAAAGCGGTTTTTAGGTTCGTCATAGAAAAAGTTGACTGATTCAAACGCTTTTAAGACTTTGTCTTTTATTTTGTCTGTTCGTAAAAAGTATTCTTTACGGGCTAGCCATACAATTCTATGTCGACTGCGCCAGCAATGTGGATACTCATGTTTAACTTTCTTTAGGGAAACGACAGCGTTACGGTTGCGCATTTCCTCTACAACCATACTGTCAGCATCTCTTGCAAATACGCCTGCAAATGCTCCTGCGTCTTTAGTAAATTTTACATCATCATCAAAGGGTGCATATATAGGTACTCCGCGACGTGTTGCGGCCCAAAAATCTTCCTCGCCATTACCCGGTGAAAGGTGAACAACGCCTGTAGCGGTGTTTACGTCAACAAAGTCTTCACATATAACCTTATGAACAAGAGCATGTTTAGTCTCATTTTCAGCTTGCTGAGGAATTATATCTTTTAGAGGATAATCATAAGCTGCTCCTTCAAGGCTTAGACCTGAAACAGTGTCTAAAATGTTATATTTTTCAATTTTCAGCTCTGCCATAACAGGCTCAACGCGGTCTTTAACCATTATCCAGACCTCAGAGTCAACTTGAACTTTAACATATTGAGCCTTTGGCTGCACTGCGAGCATTGTGTCAGTAACTACTGTAAAGGGCATAGTTGTCCAAACAAGAAAATACTCATTTTCCGCATTAGAGCGTTTAAATTTAAAATAAAAAGAGGGGTCATCTACTTCTCTATAACTACCCTCATATCCCACCTCAGCACTGCTAAGGCTCGTTTGACATCCCGGGCAATAAGCAACTACATAATGACCCTCTTCAAGTAGTCCTTGATCCCAGGCGCACTTGAGAATTTGCCATTCACGCTCTATGTACTCATCTTTATATGTCCAATACGCTTTTTCCTGATTAATAGCTATGCCAAGTAAACTATCAGCAGTAAGCCACATATCATGATAACGCATAATGGCTTTTTTACATTCAGCTATGAAACGCTCCATACCCACACGTTCAAGCATTTCACGCTTATTACGCACACCTAAAAGCTTCTCCACCTCTAACTCTACCGGCAGACCCTGACAGTCCCAGCCGGCCCAAAACGGCATATAATAACCCTCCATGGTCTTCCATCTATACCGTATATCTTTCATAATACGCCCACGGGCATGACCAATATGTGGAATGCCATTAAGCGTAGGAGGACCCTCAACATAGCCAAGATTACCCTTAAGTGTAGGAGAATCACGTAAAGCCTCCAGTTTTTCACGAATACAATTTTTAACCCAATATTCACGAACTTGCCTTTCCAACTCTAGAGGAGTATAATTAGTAGGTAACACCTGATCAGAATCATTTTGCTCAGTTGAAGACGTCACTTTAATATCCCATACCACACCACAAATTACACAAGAGCCTAATAAACTATACAAAATTAATTCTAACGTATACATCTAACAATAATCAGAGTGTATCCTACAAATAGTAACATGAACCAAATCTTGCAAAAAGTTAACAGAACTACATAAGAAAAAAATCTAGTTTTTTATGTAAAAAAGAAGAGAAGTTAGTACCAGTATTCTATTGTTACTGTTTGTGTTACATCATTGTACCATTCGCTGTTTCCTACGTGTACTGTAACCTCTCCTGGTAATACAGGGAAGCATGCATAGTCGCCTTGGAAGAGACTTTCCTGATGGTTATATGTTACAATATGTGCACTGTTACCTGCTTTAGAGGTGTAGCTTACACTGGCGTAATTGTATCTAGTTGTAGACGAGTCTATACGAACGAAAATATATCCTGCATACTTACAGTTAACTACAAACTTAGTAGTATCACCTGCACGCTGATAGAGAATTTCTTTGTTCTTTACGGAATCACAATTGGATATATCAATAATATCTTGTCTAATTATAATATTCATTACACAAAATCCAGAAAATACTGCTAACGCAATACATACTATCGCTAAACTAACGATTGTCTTATTCATACATCATTACCTCCATATTTACTGTTGAGATACAGGTTATTTATACATTACTTTAAATGACGACATAAGCACTCTACAAATAAAAAAGCAAGATTTTAGAAGTCTATTTAGAGAATTAAGTCACCTTATTTCTCATCTATACGTTTAGGATTTAATTTACGATACAGCTGTAAACCTTCAATGACAAATAATATCATAGCCACAAAAGTTATCCCTAATAAAACAATAAAACGTATGTCAATAATTAAATTATCAACAAATAAACTCAACAGCAGTATACTTACTTCTGCCCCAAAGGCACCTATAAAAAAGAATGAATAAAACATTAAACGAGGCACAAGATTTTTACCGACCCACACATGACCATCAACAGATGCTTTTGCCTTTAAAACATAATTGCCGTAACTATTTTTCTCTATTAAACCCAGCGTCTCAAGTTTCTGAAGGTGATGGTGAGCAACGCTAGTACTACTAAGCTCTGCACCCCTAGTAACATCTCTTGTCCCCACAGGTCTATCTACACGAACAATATACGCATATACATTTAACGTATTACCTTCCAACTCATCGCCGCTAGCCACGTTACTTATTCTCCAATGTCAGATTCAGGTACCCAAAAAGTAGTTGTATACCCATATGCCTCATAGAAATCTTCAGAAGGCACAAGTATAATTGTTGAAACTTCAGTAAAGCCACTATCAGTAATTGTTACAACAGCAACATCACCATCACCATAGTATACTTCAATAGGTATAAGGGTGTAATTCCCTACAGAGGAAAAAGCGTTATCTGTAGAAGGAATAGCAACATACGTTGGATATCCATCTACGAAATATGGTATAACATAATCCCCATCTGCAGAAGGAACAGGGTTCACTACACGGAAACCATTTACGAATCGAGGGGGTTCCGTTACTAATGGCGTATATATTAGTGGAATAATTACCGCGATTCCAAGCACTAATGCAAGTATACTTAATACTACTAGTCTTTTTTCACTTTTCATTTTATTATCACTGCTACTTATTTCTCAGAGCAATATATAATACTCCTTACCGAACACTTTTTCCATTAAGTGTTCTTTTTAAGAACACCAGAACTTCTTTTTCTAACTGATTAGTCAGTAAATAGCAATTATGCATCTAACATTTTTTTAGATGCTACTTACACATGACGTAATATTTTTTACTATACTAGGCATTATGACCCTGAAAATTTACTTGGCTACGTTACAAGTGGAAATCCATTTATGTTTTTTAGTGTTTCTTGGTTTGTTTTTGGTTTGGGAAATCAGCATACTTTATTTGTGACAATGGGTATGCTATTGTAAATTGGAATTTCGGGAAGTTGCATGTAGTTATGGTTGAGTTACGTGTTCAGGAGCAGCAGATTCTTTTAGGTATAGAGAAGAATGGTGGAAAAGCATCTGTTGATCAGTTAATTAGTATTTGTAATTTGTCTGATGCTGCTGTTATGCGTAATGCTTTAACTTTGCAAGAGAATTCTTTGTTAAATATTTATGCGGCAACGCAAAACATTATCAAATTAACTAATGAGGGCAAAATATATGCCGCTGAGAGTTTGCCAGAGCGTAAACTTGTCTTGGCAATTATAGAAATGGGTGGAACTGCTGATTTGAAAGCTGCTGCGGAAAGGGCAGGTTTGCAGGCGCAGTTTATTCAAATTGCTTTAGGTTGGCTTTTGCGTAAGAAGTGGGTTAGTTATTCTAGTCAGAGTAATTCTATATGTGTTCTTGAGGAGCAGCTTCAGGATGGTGTTGTTGAGGGTTCTGATGAGGTGTTGCTTAAAGTTTTGGCGGAACGTGGGCAGGTTGTGTTTGATGAGTTAACTGTTGCTGTTAAGGGGGATGCAGAGCAGCTAAAGAAGCGAAAGTTGGTAACTATTGAGGCTAAGACGTCGCGTTTTCTTCAAATTACTGATGAGGGTAAAAGTGCACTTGCTGAGGGGAATGTTGTTCAGTCGGATATTACGCAGCTTACGCCTGAGCTTATTATTACGGGTAAGTGGCGTTCGGGTAAGTTGCAGAGGTATAATATAGCGGCTCCTGTTGCGAGTGTTTGGCCGGGTAAGAAGCATCCTTATTTGAGTTTTCTTGATGAGGTTAGGAGTAAATTGGTTACTTTGGGTTTTCAGGAGATTACGGGTACTAGTGTTGAGACTTGTCTGTTTAATTTTGATGCTCTTAATATGCCTCAGGATCATCCGGCTAGGGAGTCAAGTGATATTTATTATGTGAAAGATCCTAAATTTGGCGATATAGATAGTTATGATGCTACTGTTAGAAATATTAAAGAGACGCATGAGAATGGTTGGCAGACGGGTTCTAGGGGTTGGGGTTATAGGTATTCTTTTGATGTTACTAAGAGGTTAATTTTGCGTGGTCATAGTACTTGTTTGAGTGCTCGTGCTCTTGAGAGCGGTAAAGTGGAGGTGCCGGGTAAGTATTTTTCTATTGCGCGTGTTTATCGTCCTGAGGTTGTTGATAGGACGCATTTGTCTGAGTTTAATCAGGTTGAGGGTTTTATTGTTAATTCAGAGTTGAATCTTGGGGATCTTGTAGGTATTTTGGGCAGGTTCGCCTTGGAGATTGCGGGTGCGGATAATGTGCGTTTTAAGCCTGATTATTTTCCGTTTACGGAGCCTAGTGTTGAGCTTAGTGCGTATAAGGAGGGTTATGGTTGGGTAGAGTTTGGTGGTTCAGGTATTTTTAGGCCTGAGGTTACGCAGCCTTTAGGTGTGGATGTGCCTGTTATAGCGTGGGGTTTAGGTGTGGATAGGTTGTTTATGATGCGTTATGGTATTGAGGATATTCGAATGATTTTTTCCTCTAATCTTGAGTGGTTAAGAAAGAAGCAGGTGACTTGATAGATGCCTACTATTGATATTGAATATAAAGAACTGCAAAAACTGCTAAGTGTTGAGCTTGACGGTGATATGGAAAAGTTAGATGAGATTTTAGCTTATGTTAAGGCGGAAGTTAAAGGCTACAATAAGCAGGATGAGGTAGTTAATGTTGAGTTTAAGGATACTAATAGGCCTGATCTTTGGAGTGTTGAGGGCTTAGCCCGCGCTTTACGTGGCTTTATAGACCAAAAATGCGGTGGGGGTATTAGGCGGTATGTTTTAGAGCCCTCGGGTGTGGAGGTTTTTGTTAGTAGGGAACTTTTTGCTATACGGCCGTATATAGCGTGTGCTGTGGTAAAAAATGTTGAGCTCTCAGATGCATCTATTCGTGGTTTAATGCATTTGCAAGAAAAACTTGACCAAACATATGGGCATAAGCGCCAGAAAGCCAGTGTTGGCATATATAATATTGACTTAATCAAACCGCCTATTGAGTATACTACTGTTAAAGCTAAAGAGGCGGCATTCATACCTTTAGGTTTTGCAGAAAAAATGACTGCTGATGAGATTTTAGAAAAACACCCAAAAGGCTGCGAGTATGGACATATAATAAAAAACAATCCCTCTATGTTTCCTATGTTGTTTGATGCTGATGGTAAAATTTTGTCATTTCCGCCTATCATTAACTCTAATGATTTAGGAAAAGTAACAGTAGACTCTAAAAATTTGCTTATAGAAGTTACCGGCACCATACATACAACTGTGCTAAACACGCTAAATATTGTAACAACCATGCTAATTGACCAAGGCGGCAAGGCATATTCAACAATTATACACTACCCCGACAACTCGGATTATACTGAAAAGCAAGTAACCACACCAAACTTTAACAACCACACCATGAAACTAAGCGTCGAATACACAAACAAAATTCTAGGATTAAACCTAACAGCTAAACGCATAGCTGAACTACTTAAAATAGCAGGACTAAGCACCCAAGAAACAACAACAGCAACAGCAGATGCAGAAGCAGAAATAACAGCACTCATACCCTGCTACCGCACAGACATCATGCATCAAGTAGACCTAATAGAGGATATAGCAATAGCCTACGGCTACAACAATATAACGCCAAACTGGCGCGAAATAGCCACAATAGGCAAAGCAAAACCAGACCAGCACGGGATAAACCTTACACGCGACCTAATGATAGGCTTAGGCTATCAAGAAATTCTAAATACAACATTAACAAACAAAGAAACACTCTTCAACAAAATGAACACCCCACAAACGCCACTTATAGAATTAGACAACCCAAAAGTTACAACAATGACCTGCCTACGCAACTGGCTACTACCACAACTTGTAGAATTCCTAAGCAACAACAAATCCGTAGAATTCCCACAAAAAATATACGAAATAGGCAAAACAACACAACCAAACCCAACATACGAAACAAAAATACAAGAAAACGAAACCCTAGCAGCCATTACCACACACCCAAACGCAAACTTTAGCGAAATAAAATCAACACTTGACAGCCTCCTTACCAACCTAGGAATAGAATGGCAAATAAAAGAAACAACACACCCCGCCTTCATAGAAGGCAGAACAGGCCAAATACTCATAAACAAACAAGACATAGGAATAATAGGCGAAATCTCACCACAAATACTAGAAAACTGGAACCTCGAAAACCCCGCAGCAGCATTCGAAATTAACCTACAAAAAACCCTAAAACCAAACCCGCCACCACACTAAACAACAAAACACAACATACAAAAATTAGTCCCAAAAAGAAACCAGAGAACCCTCCTCCCCCCCATAAGCCTCAACCGTATACATCTGTTAATTTTCAAAAAAAAGAATAGTTTCACACGAAGTCTACAACTTGTGTATTGGAATTATGGACACATAGCTTTTTTTGTTTACAAAGTAGGTAGGTGATAACTATCAGCAAAATTGCAATAATACCTACAAAAATCAGAACAATGATAATTACGGTAGATTGCAACATTTTTTGTTGTGGTATGCTGCTTGGATTTGAAGTTGTAGACACACCTGTTGAGGGTTTAATGACTGTGGTGGTCGGTTTAGGATTACTGCCTGTGGTAACAGGTATCGTTATTTCAAACATGACCGGCTCACTCCCCACACCCTCAAAAACAGCATTACTATCATGCTGTACCGTATCATTCCAAACAAAATAGCCCTCCACTGCCTGTACGCGAAAAGAAATTTGTACGCCCTCATACATAACGTCAAGATGCGGACGAGCACCACCACCACCACTACTATATACGAATATTATACTAGTATAGTCAGTGTCTGATTGATAAACAGTATAAGGGTTATCCCATTTAAGTACATAGTCCCAAAATGTCTCAGAACCATTCGCCACACCGCCACTTGTAAAGATTGTGTAGTATATGTTTATGTTGTTTCCGTTTTTGTCTGTGTATGGTGTGAAGGGGCGGTTTTTAATGGTTATCTCTATAGATCCATTTGGAACATATTTGCCTGGAACAGTTTCTGTAGTTACCCCTGTATAAGGGTTAGTAGAATATGTTGGTGGTCGCCAGTAATGGTTACTATTTATCTTATAGAAACAATTTCAGGAGCAGACTCAAGATTTACAGGCATTGTTACAGGAGCCACACAGGACTCAACCAGCAACACGCCAAAAACAGCTAAAATAAAAAGTAGTACAACACATTTTTTACATAAATTTAACAAATACTGAATTACAAAACACTCTCGTATGACATACTTGAACTCCAATAAATAAAAGGGTTATTTCCGTTTATAAACTATCATTCGCTCTCAGCTCTTTTACCTATTTTAAACTCAACGAGATCTCTTCCCTTAAAACAACATCTTAGCTATCAACACTTATAGCAAGCGAAATTTTTGTTTTGTTCAACCAAATAAACTTACATTGTTTAATGAAAAACGCAAACTATCAGTTAATTTAAGTGGTCAGCATAATTTTTCTAAACTAAAAAGTTAGTTGGCATTTTAGTATTTACTTGTTTAATTAATTATCGTCACTGCCATAGCCGAATTCAATTTTAGCGTTAGTTTCCTTGTAGTCTTTAGCATGTTGAACAGGGTCGTTACCAAATCGGTTAAGATGTGCATCTAGGTCAGCTTGTGTGAAAAATATACAGGCACAATATGGACATTTAAGAGGTGACGCATTATTTTCAGGGCTGCTCATGTAATGTTAACATTAGTTGTTAGTTTTTAAATTTTTTGTCTTATGGTCATAATTACTCTGATTATAGGTAAAATAAGATTACAGTTATACATGTGACTAAAACGATGTTCACCGTTCAATAAGCTCCAAGGTAGTATAACGCATAAAAGTTATCATAAACTTTTTTTCTTTAGCAAAAATATTTTATTAACAATGTAAACTATGGTTTATTGTTGCTGGCGGTGTTTATGTGGTTATTAGTATTATTGTTATAGCAACATGAGTAAAGTTTTACTATATGTTTGTTTATTGTGTTATTATGCCAAGAGCAATTACTATTGAAGAAAGAGAAAAAATAATCAAACACAAACAAAACAACAAAAAC
>JAITBW010000054.1 GCA_031283385.1 Nitrososphaerota archaeon | reverse complement strand
TTTTGGGTTTTGGCATACGGCGTTGTTTTGGCTTCTATGTCTACCTCGCGGCATGTTGTTCACAAATAATACACATATCAACCGAACTATAAAACATATTCTATTTTAGGACACTGCCTGATTTTTAGTTCGCTTAGAATGTGTAGGAATTCTTCGTCATTTAGTGATGCGCGTCTGCCGTTGGCATAGATGTCTTTTACTTTGTCTACAACTGTGGCGACTATTTGATCGTCGGGTTCATTGCCTATGATTTCAGTCATTTTGTGTTTAATTATGCCTTTACCGCTTTGTTTGCCTATGGTTAATCTGCGTTTATTACCGACGAGTTCTGGAGGATAGGGCTCGTAAGTCCAAGGATTACTAATGACGCCGTGTGTATGGATGCCTGATTCATGAGCAAAGCCATAGGTACCAACAATTGCCTTGTTGGGAGGCACATGGAAACCTGTTGCGCGACTGATACAGTCTGCTAGCTGTGTTAGTTTCTCTGTTTTACCTTCAAATTTACGCACACCGTAGTGTAAATACAGATTGAGTATAATTTTTTCTGTTTCAGCATTACCCGCACGTTCACCAATACCAAGACATGTAGTGCTTGCATAAATTTTATCCCAAACACCCTGAGCAGCCTTTATGGCGGCCATGGTATTTTCAACTGCATTTCCAAAGTCATCGTGAGCGTGAATTTCAATTGCTTCAATTTTTGTTTCTTTCTTTATAGCAATAGTTTTTGCTGGAATGCCACTTGGCAGGGGGGCATCGACATCGGATAAGCCAACGCCTACGGTGTCGCAGACGCGGTAACATTCAGCTCCTGCTTCGGCGACGCTGTTAATTAATTTAGATTCAAATGTCCAATCGGCACGTGTGCTATCTTCTCCGTGAACAAATGTGCGTAGTCCACAGGTTTTTGCAGCGTATTCAGTTACATCTACTAGGTTAGCGAGAATTTGTTCGCGGGTTTTTTCGGGCCATTTTGCTTGGAAGTGAATATCTGAAACTGGGTGAGATATGCCTACTTCGTTAAATCCAAGTTTTACGGCGCTATCTATGTCATCTTTTACTGCGCGGCACCAGCCGGCGACTCTCATATCTAAGTTTTGATCTAGTATGAGTTTTGCTGCTTGTTTGTCTGGTTCTTGGTAGTGAAAAACTTCTATTCTTTCAGTGCCTGCTTCGCTTAAGAGTTTAGCTATATAAGCCGCGTCCTTTGGTGCGACAGCTAAACCGGGCATTTGGATACCGTCTCTTAGGGTAGTGTCATCAATTATTGGCTCAGTTCTGAGTTTGGGAAGCTTGAAATAAAATTGGTTTAACTCCATTTTCATATCCCTATGTTTATTTTTTGTATTTCTTGATTATTTGTAATGTTAATTAGTGTTTCTGTGCTATTAGTAAATTTTATCAATAATTTCTGCAATATTAGTCAACAATTTTATACATCTAAGCCACATTTACATTGACATACATCAAGCAAAATATTTACACAAAAACAAAAAATATACGAAAACAAAACAACAAACACACTAAAACCGCTCAAACAACGACTTAATAGTCCCAGAAACAGACAAAACATGCACCGCCGCCTCCCTACCCGCAACACACGAAATACAAGCCAAAGAAGCCCTAACAGCATCCAACATCTCAAGCGACGTACGAACAACAGCAACATTACAAGAAACATCAAAACTAATCAAAGCCATAGACGTCAAACTCGCACCCACCTCACCATACAACCTAGTAACAGAACCCCAAACAGCATCCATAAACTCCTTCTCAGACACAACACCATCCAACTCCAACCGCACAGCCAAATAACGACGCTTCACACGCTTCACAAACCATCACCCTCCCTAACAAGACGCACACCCGGAGCAATAAAATCATCACAAAGCTTCCCACGATTACGCAAAACAATCGCCAAAGGATTAACCGAAACAGCATCCAACGCCTCACGCACACCCACCCCAAACAAATGCGCCAAACTCGCCATCTCACGAGGCAAACGCATAAAACGCTCCTCACTCACACCACTAGAAACAACCAAAGGCACACCAAAAGCCCTAGCAATCACAACCTCACGCCGCAAACAAGAAAGAAAACGAGTACGCATAGAACCCTCCAAAACAAACAAAGGCCTAACATCAATCTCCAAAGCCGCAAGACCACTACTACTAGCAAGCTCAGCCTCAGAACGATCAAAAAAACGCCTACGATAATCAAAATTAGGAAAATTCAACAAATCCACACGACGATCCTTAGCAGCCTGACGAGAAATAACCTTAGAATCACAAAAAACACAAATCACATCAAACTTACGCCGCAACCTGCGCAGATTATGCATAAGCTCATTTTCATTTCTAGGACGCAAATCAAGTCGTAAAACCGGTTCAACCCCAACGTTTTTACACATAACTCTCAAGTTTTCAACTTCTTCTGATGATGGCTCAGAAGAAAAAGAGGCAGAAACGTAGTGATAACCAAAATTTGCTGCTCGCTGTATTGTATGCTGAAAACTTTTTGGATCTTTTTGGAAAAAACTTAGGTGTAGATCAACAAAGAGTCGTTTCATGGTAACATCTCAAATTTTTTAAGAAGTTCCAATATTTCTTGACTTGTCCTATTTTTGAAATGAATTTTCATGTGTATGGAATCGTTTTTTGCGAGTTTAATTTTTCCCAAAAAAGCAGCTTGCTTGTCAAATCGTAAATATAGATTAGTTTTTTCCAAGTAAAGATTAAGGTTTGTGTTTAATTCTTCCTTGTCAAGAGCGTTTATGTTTTGACCAAACTTTTCAAGCAACACGGGTAAAAGCGGCTTTTCTGTTAGTTGAGTTGTGAAAATAGTAATAGCGTTACCATGATGCCCTGTTAAACTATTTTTGTTAAATTGCACAGTTTCCACTAAATCTGCTATAAGTAGATTACGTACAGCAGTTAAGACTTTTTCAGGGTCTTCTGTTACGTGAGCGAAAACTCTTAAATCAACATAATCAATAGACAATTTTTGAGACATCAAATACCAAAGTCCTTTTGGATTCCTAACATTTAGCCTTTTCCAAACTTTACCTATACCTTATCGATAACACACGTTTAAGAGACAAAAAATTTACAAAAAGTCTGTATCAAAAAAAATAGAAAACACAGGCAGCTTACAGGCAAATATAGCCTTCTGCTAACCAGTGGTAAAGTCTACTTTTTCTGTTTTCCATGCTTTCTTGCGCCTTTACGAAGACTTGGCCGAACTTTTTCAGCTCCATGTCCACGATGGCGTAAACCTCTTACATGTTTACCCGCACTGGTCATGCTTCTAAAGACACGACTTGTATGCTGAGGTTCAACAATCCAGTTTATGTCCTTATCTGCTTGAATAACTGGACTATGAGGATCAACCAGAATTACTTCAAACCATTTACTTCTGCCATCTTGACCAACCCAATAGCTGTTAAGAACTTCTAGGTTAGGAAACTTTTTTGCAGCTCGCTCTTCAGCGATTAATCGAATATTTTTAGACGGCTTAAATTTGGCAACACCCATACGCTTTGGTCGTCTACCAGATCTTGGTCTTATTTTACGCAATCCGCCACGTCTTACACGTGTACGAACAACTACAAAGCCCTGTTTTGCTTTATAACCTAATTTACGTGCTCGATCAAGTCTTGTTGGATGCTCAACACGCAATACAGTTGGTTGTCTTCTCCACTGTACTAAACGTTGCCGCATTAATTCTTCGACAAAAGAATCTTCGGGTTTTGCCCATTCATCTGCCATGTATTTGTAGGCCATTTCATTTTTCACCTAATATGCATCATTTGTTTACGGTTCAGCCTTTCGGCCACATCCCTACGGACATGTTGTCCGCCTGCATTTTTACATCGAATTGTCATTGCATAAAATAAACCTTTCCAGAAAATCAAACAATCTTAACACGTTAAGTGCAAACAAAGAGATGCTAACAGATAGAGTTACAATAAAGCGTGTTTTGCATAATTAAAGACAAAATATTGCAAAATAGTAAACAAATGTAGTACAAGTTTTTGAATATAAAATAAGTAATAGGGAGAATTTAGTGTAAAAATAAAAGTTAAGGCATTCTTTATCCGAATAGTGCGCCTAATCCTTCTAGTGCTGCTTCTTCTTTGGCTTTATCGTCTTCAGCTTTCTTCTTATCGTCTGCTGGTGCTGCTGTAGTTTCGCCACCTGCTGGTGCTGCTGCTGGAACTGCTGCCATCATAGTTGGTGCTGCTTTAATTGCTTCATCAATGTTTACTTCACTGAGTGATGCAATGAGTGCTTTAACTTGAATTGAGTCGACAGTAATTCCTGCTGCTGTGAGAACAGCTGTAACTGAGTCCTCAGTGATTTCTTTATCTGCCTTGTGAAGGAGCATTGCTGCGTAAATGTTTTCCATATCTTTTCACCTCTTCATTCGACTATTTTAACCTTTCAGCGGTATAACCAACTTTAGAGTTAGTCATTACCATGAATTGCAGTTGACTGCAACATCTTGCAGTTTATGCCTTAATAACCTTTCGCAACACAGTAGTTACTGGTTAGCGTAAAATACAGGTATAAACAAAATCACATCAACTTAACACTAAAACAACGCATTACGGAGAGGACATCACTATAAGAAAAATTTTATTATAAAGAAATTATAGTGTACCACCAGAAAGGTCTGTTTGAGGAGGCACTATCTCTTTTTGTTTTTTATGCATAAGAGTGCCAATGATTGCTACGGGTATCCAGCCTGTGATGATAAAGACAGTTGCAGGGAACCCACCGAGGTTAAAGAATGCTAAGAGATCCATCAGAAATATCTCCCATAATCCGAAAGATAAAACTATTGATGCAACCACTGCGTAAGCATATTTTTTGCCGAATTTATTGAATGTTTGAATAGCCAATATTCCAGCGAAAAAGAAGTCGCCAAGACCAAGACCTCTAAAAGCTATATCGCCAACTGTAGACAAGTGCAAGGGAATATTTGGCAGATAAATAACTACTGGGAGACCCAATCCAGTTAATGTTTCTGCTGCAACGACCATTGGTCCGCTAAAGACTAGTATAATGTCTAGCAATGTTAACAATATAGCAAAAATTCCAACCGATTTCCAGCTAAACAATGGACTGATATACAAAACAATAAGTATTGCAAATGTAAACCCGAAAACGTCCAATAAATATGGGAACCAAATGTTTAAGGTGTTTTCGAAATGGAGTATATTAAAGAATATAAATAATAACAGAAACAGTGCAGGGGGTTGTACTGCAAGATACCATTTTGTTTTTGCATCACCATTTTTCTTTTGTTCATAAGCTGCAACTACAAAACACACTATACTTAATCCAAAAAATGCGCTAACTCTAAATATTGTGACAGAATCTTGTAATGGCTCCAATAGACTGACAATACCCATAATCATACTGATGATACCAAAGCCTATGGAGAACAATTGGGCTTTTCTTTTTTTGATATCTGAGAAGAGATGTGTTAAAGTGAACAGTAGCATCGTGTAGGAGCCTAAGAAAATTGCCATCAATACGTTCTCGAATGTGTTTCCCGGGTTAATGAAGGAAGTTAAGGCGATAGTTGAAATTACGATAGATATCACTGCGGCAAAGAGGAGTATGTCTTTTTTTTGGAATTCTTTTTCTTCAACTGGTGCTTTGAGTTTTTTCTCAGTGTGTTTGTGTAAGAGAAGTGTGGCTGTTACAACGAATAGTAAAGCCAATGGCATAGCAATGTCAAATGTAGGCATAGGAGCAAAATAAGAAATGAAGCATTTATTTGTTTACCCTATCTTTTCCCGAAATTATTTCCGCTTTTTTAACGATATAATTGTATGACCAAATTAAGGGATAAGCGCAAGCTTCTTTGGTGTTTAAAACAGTTCGAACAAGGAAAAAGCAGTCAA
>JAITBW010000074.1 GCA_031283385.1 Nitrososphaerota archaeon | reverse complement strand
TAGCTAGAGACAGGATCGGGGAAGTTTTGGCTGAGGCGTTGTTTAGGCTTTTGGTTAATTTTGAGTTACTACAACGCATGGGTCTTGCTGGTCGACGTTTTGTTGAAGGTAATTTTACGTGGGATATTTGTGCTCGAAAAATGTTAAAGATTTACTGTGAAGCCGCAGAGTCTATTTCATAATTAAGGTTGACTGCTTTTAGAAGCCGTTTGAAATCTGTATCAGTTATCCATTCAGCTTGTAAATATTGACATATGCGTATCTCCGTTAAACCTATACGTTTTGCCTCTTGCACAGTATATGTGTATGCTTCAATTTCTGTTGGTCTATCTACATACTTATAGTTTTTATCAAAAAGCTCTCTGCCGTCCATGAACTGTTTTACGTGAAAGAGCTCATGTATTAAATCTAGGTAAATGTCTATTTTGTCGCCATTTTGGATATAATTTCTATTTATCACTATATGTCCATCGTTACCGTCTACATGCATATAGCCACCGTGTGTAGAGTTAAATTCTACTTGCAGACGGCTTAAAATGTCAGTTGTTTTTTCTCCGAAAATTTTTTTGACCACTTGCACTTCATCAAACCCTTTAAAATACTCTAAAAACAGTCCATGGACACTTTCCGTGTCGTTCTCATTTACAAAAAACTCGGGAAGCAGTCGTAAAATTTTAATCATTAAAGAGTTCACATAAAACATGGTCTGTTACCGCTACATGTATTCTGAGAGGTGTTCAATCCACATACCTCTGTTAATTAATTCGTTAAAGTTTTTAATGGTGCCAATGCTAGCGTCAATATTTTGTTGAATGGGATTTCGCCACATACCGTCGGGAACTAGGTTAAATTGCAGGGGAACGTGGCAGTGTAAGTTGAATTTTTCATTTATTTCTGGAAGCAGAAGTCCTTTATTGCAATTCTTATGTGTTAATATATAAGTTTGTAAAAGCTGAGAAGCAGCAAAAACACCTATGCCATGCCATAATGCTGCGTCTTCAGGGGAAGCTAGGGCGTATAGGAAAAATTGTGGAGAAGCAGAAAGCTTTGCATAATCATAATCCGCAAACTCTTCACCTGCCACCGTGAATTCATCAGAGCACTGGGCTATAGACACATTTTTTTGATCCACCCCATTTGGGTAGAGACCAGATGTTTTGTATTTTACAGTAACATCTACAAGCTTGTCATTATCAAAATGTAGTTTGCCGTGAGCGGCACGTTTTGAGCCGTAACCATTTTTTGAATGCGGCACCGCAAGTAACGTGGTGCGCTTAGTAATGCTTCGTCCCATACAATTATATGCCTGCTCAACAGACTGACGATCCTTATGCACACTACTTATAATATAATGAAGCAAATCGCCTTTTCCCTCAGCCTTAAGTGTAGACAGTGGCATGCGTAAAGCGTAAAGAGAAAGATTCATACCCAAAACATCAGATAACGTCTCAAGTTGCCTAAATTTAACAGCATCTACAAAATCCATATAATTATCATGACGCGTTAACTCTTCAGAAATTAAATCAGCTTCCTCTTTAGAAATCAAAGAGTTATCATACGCCTCTACAAACGCCCTATCAACTTTAAGCTGCTCTGTTTTAATATTAGCCACTGGAAAAGCACTCTGTCCACTATCAATTAATGACTGCCGCAGAGGATTAATAGAGTACCTATCAGCCTCTACATCATCAGTATTAAGCAAAAACGGCAAAACGTAACCCTTAGGAGACTCTTTAAGAGCCTCACAAATTTTAACATCATCAGCCTTTACTATATCCCGCACGCCTGTCTCAAGACAATAATTCGCACACACCTGAAGCAAACGTATACCAATGATTCCCTGAATTTCTTCAGCCGTCAACTGAGGATTCGAATACTCAACAGATCCACGTAAATAAAAATGCCCCTCATCAAATGTTACACAAACTTTTCGCTCATTTACAAACTGAAAAAAAGTCACTTTCCGATAATTTCCCTCTTCTCTATGACACACCACACGCTCAACTAGAGCATTAACAACCGCCATAGATTTAGCCAAAAAAGCCTCAACTAAACGATAACAATAATCAGACATAACTATCCTCTCTCCAGTGACTCAGCAAGACATATACCAGTCTGAATCTTTGACTCGCCTAAAAACATTCTTGACAAAGAAAAACTTTTCATAAAACCTAACTCTAACAAAAACGCTTCAAGCACAACCTGATTTGAAGACAAATAAAGCACCACCTGCCTATTTACCAACCTTTGAAACAGTACCCTCAAAAGCTCAAAAGCCACATCAGGCATGTCAGGACGACAAACTAACGATCCAACCTCCACCAGACCACCGGGATCCTTAGACAAAACATAACCAGCCAATTCTTCACCGACAAAGGAAACATAGCATAAATTTGAAGGCTCTTGCAACAAACTCTTCAACAATTTAGACCTATCAGCACCAAAAAACGCGCTATCAAAACTAGCTAACACCGAAAAATCAAACTGAGCACTAAATTGTTCAACTTTAAATAACGAAGACCCACTACAAGGGTTAACTTGCACATTACTATTATTCATAACAATTAACGCCCCATTATCAGCAGCGTTATCAACTGTTTTAAACCCAAATTTACTATAATATTTTTCGAGATAAGGATAAGCATATAACCCAACAGTCTGCACACCCTTACTTCTCAAATAGTTAACTGCATACTCTAACAATAAACTCCCAACACCACGCCCACGATACTCAGGCTTTACAATAAAATTGCCAAACCAGCCAATTTCACCAAAACTTACACAAGACGCTATACCCACGGGAATAGATCCATCAAATAACATTAAACAGCCATCAGACTCAAGAAGACGATTAAACTCAAAATCCGCCACAGTCATATTCCAATCCATAGTGTTAGCTAAATCAACCGCAAATCCATAATCCCGTGCAGACATGACTTTAACATGAAACATGACAAAATATAATACAGCATAAACAAATAAGGATTTATAAAAAATAGACCTACTTACAGTTGCAAGGGTTAAAAGTGAATACAAAGATAAGACCACACTTGGCTATCCGAGCCTACTTTATCATACTCTGCATAATGGGAGCCATAGCCATTTTTAGCTCAACAATGTCAAAAAACCCTGTTCTCAACCCATTTGCCATAAGCTTAGGCACACCCACAGAATCAATAGGAATCATAGCAGCTGCCTCCACTATCCCAGGAATACTAATCAGCTTACCAGCCGCATCACTCTCCGACATTTTCGGCAGAAAAAAAATTCTCCTACTTGCCACATTCATCTTCGCCTCCGCCCCCTTCCTCTACCTTGGCATAACAAACTGGTGGCAACTAGTCCTTGTACGCTTCTACCACGGCTTTGCAACAGCCATGTTTGTCCCCGTCGTAGAGGCTACAATAGCTGAGCGTTTTCCCACTAAAAGAGGCGAACGTATGGCAGCCTTTAGCTCAGCGACATACATAGGCAGAGGAGTTGCTCCCTTTATAGGTGGAGCTATACTGTTTATTACTAACTATGGTTTTCACACCCTATAC
>JAITBW010000072.1 GCA_031283385.1 Nitrososphaerota archaeon | reverse complement strand
CCAGAAATCAAAATACAAGTCGACCAATTAGCTACAGAATGCGAATTTTACCATGTTGAAACCCAACACGTATTCTGCGTCCGAAGCAAAGGCTCCAAAGCCAAACGCACCATTGCACGCATACATGGACTAGGAAGACTCTGGCAAAAAATTCTAAAACAGCCACCAACATATACTATTGAAGTTATTTCAGAAATTTTTGACAAAATGTCACATGAAGATAAAGAGCGCGTTTTAATACATGAGCTCATGCACATCCCAGGTGGCTTTGGAGGGGGCTTTAGGCCGCATAAAGGTTATGTAGAGCGCAAAAACGTGGATATGGTATATAAAAAGTTACAGCAGGCAAGAGCAGAAAAAAAACAAAAAATGCTATTTCCATAAGCTACATATTACAGTACATTTTTAAACCACGCAAAATGTATAGAGTCTAAGTTCATCAACGAAAAATAGATCGAGAACAAATAAATAATAAGGGTTCACTGAAAATGTTTGTCGACCAAAATTTGAGGTACAAGTTATGAAACACGTTATGAAAAGTTTGAAACATAACGGAATTTACGTTCCCCCATATGACCTTAGAGGGTTCAATATTAAAATTCAAGGTCAAAAAATTGTGCTTACAGAAAAATCTGAGCCAATGGCAGTAGCATGGGTACGCAGAACTTTATCAACGACAATAGCACCGCCTGATAAAATATTCACTAAAAATTTTATGAAAGAATTTTTAGAGCAACTGAAAAAAGAAAATGGCGCAAAAATTTTAGATGATTTCACAGTCAAATATTTTGAAAACATCGATAAAACACCAGCATCATCACAAATTAGTGATGGAAAACAGCAATCGTTTGAAATTGATTTCAGTGAAATAAAAAGGTTCATTCTTGATGAGAAAGCAAAGAAAGAAGTGTTAACTAAAGAAGAAAAGAAAGTTCAAGCTGAAGAACGCAAAATAAAACGTTTAGAGCTGAGAGAAAAATTTGGTTATGCAGAAGTTGACGGACAAAAGCTAGAAGTAGCTAACTGGACATCAGAACCATCATGCCTTTTTGCCGGCAGAGGAGATCATCCGCAAAGGGGTAGATGGAAAGAAGGCCCGAATCAAGAAAATATTACATTAAATATTTCACCAGATGCGCCCAAGCTAAAAGGGTGGAAAACGATTTGGGAACCAGACAAGATGTATGTGGCTAAATGGGTAGATAAGCTTACAGGCAAAGTCAAATATGTCTGGTTTAGTGATACCGCGTTTTTAAAGCAGACTCGTGAGAAAGAAAAATTTCAGAAAGCAGCAAATCTTGGAAAACAGATAGAACAAGTTGAGAGACATATCAACAAAACGCTTGAAGCAAAAGAAATAGAACGCCGGAAAGTGTCGACAGTTGCCTGGCTAATTTTTGCTGTCAACATGAGGGTTGGTGATGAAAAAGACCCAGATGAAGCAGACACTGTGGGTGCTATTACGCTTAGAGATGAGCACATAAGCATTAAAGACAGTAAAGTTACTTTTGACTTCTTAGGCAAAGACAGCGTACAATGGATAAAAACTATAAAGGCTCCACCACAGGTTATAAAA
This sequence comes from Nitrososphaerota archaeon, assembly GCA_031283385.1. GTDB lineage: Archaea > Thermoproteota > Bathyarchaeia > Bathyarchaeales > Bathycorpusculaceae > Bathycorpusculum. Next base: position 9,765 of record JAITBW010000072.1, on the reverse strand, counting down.
AATTTGGAAGAATTCAAAAAAGATAAAACTAAACAATATCTTTTTGAAGGTATTGATAGTAAAAAAGTGTCAAGATTCTTATCTGAAAAAGTGCCAAAGCTCACAGCAAAAGTTTTCCGTACCTGGAAATGTACAAAAACCTTAAAGGAAGAACTTGATAAAAGCGGTGTAACAAAAGCAGATCCAGAGTATAGAAAGAATTATGCAGCTAAAATGGCTAATCTTAAAGTTGCAGAAGTAGCAAATCACAAACGCAAGATATCACCTACATTTGACGAGCGTTTAAAACAAAAAGAAGAAAAGCTCAAAATTATGCAGACACAGCTTAAAGCAAAAAAAGCTGAAGGCAAAAAGACTGAGTCACTTGAGACCCGTATTGAGAAAGCAAAGCTAGATCTTGAATTGACAAAGCTTACCCGAGAATACAACTTGGGCACATCATTAAAATCATACATTGACCCTCAAACATATGTAAAGTGGGCAAAAAAAGTGAAATTTGACATAATCAAATTCTACCCGACAACACTACGCAACAAATTCAGCTGGGCACTTCAAGACAAAACCAAAAAAACAGAACAGGACACCGACTAAGCAATTGAGCGCATAAATATGAGTATTAAAGAAACAGCTGACGGCGTCTTAATTACCATTTTTGTTAAACCTAACAGCTCTAAATTCTCTATAGAACTTGACGGCGAGGACATTGTTGTCTATGCTACAGAAGAGCCAGAGAAAGGAAAAGTAAACAAAGAAATTCTAAAAGAACTAACAAAGCTTTTCCATACAAAAATTGAACTGGTAACAGGAGCTACTTCTAGACAGAAACAGTTAGCTATTGGAGTAAATAGAGAAACACTAGAGCAGGTTTTAAAGAAAAAATAGATGATGCTGCAGCTTACTGCATTTTGAAACGTAATATAGCCGCTAATCCACCGAAAGCATTTTTCAACATTTGACCCTCTTCTGTCTCTGTTGAAATTACTTCAATATCCGTGTTTGAATACTCTGCAAGTTGAGCTAAGTCATCAATTAAATCAATTTTTTCAACTATAGATAAGGATGGCGCAGAACATTTAGGACACAATTTAGTAGAAACCGTCTGCTCAAATGTTTGCACATTTAAAGTTTTAACAGTTTCCTGCTCCTGAAAATTACAAGCCCCACATTTTATAGTTGCACGCTGCATATCAAGAGCCTCAGAAATTAAAAGCACCCTAATTTGACTAGCCTGTAACCCTTTACGTATTTCAGCCTCACCATAAGTAATTAATCCAGTGTCATGCCCAACTTCATAGAGAAACTTTTGCATAATCTGCTTTTCCTCTATGTAACGCACTTTTTTCATAATATCAGGAGCCTTATCTACAACTTCCTTAACACCCTGCTCCTCAACATAGGCGGTATCAACTACATCTAAAATTTTGTTCTTAAGTTGATAATTAAGATAATCACCTTTCTGAAAATCATACTTTGTAGGACCCGGCCCGCCTAAAATAATGCCTTTAAGATTCTCTATAGGCAAAAAAATCTCGTTAGCATGCCCCCCAACACGAGCAAAATACTCATTTAACTGCATTTCACGCAAACGCTCATAACGCCTAGCAGACTGCCCACCAGCACGAGTCTTACCCGCAACACCAGAGGTCATTTCGCGAACAATATTCAAATTCTTACCTGTCAAAGTAGCCACAGTAGCATTTGACGCGTCAACTAACAAAATACCAAAAGTTTCTTTCTCCCGCAACATTTCCTGCAAATGCTCAGTATGAAAACGTGAATCACAACGATAGAGAAAAATACGAATAGGCTCAGGCGGAATAATAACCCAAGACTCCATACGCTCAGTACCCGGACCAGCCCCCTCCTGAGGAAGAGCACCACAAAAAATAACTAACCCCTTCTCACCAGGATCCTTAAACAACTTTAACTTTTGCTGCGCCTTAACAATAGCATCTAAAACATTCTTTCGCGTAACATTTGACTTAATATTAGTAGCCGTACCATACTCTTCACGCAAAAGATTAAGAGCATCACTAATCTGCTTACCCGGAGGCACATAAATCGTAATTAACTCTGTATGACTACCCTCCTTAGTAGCCAAGACATCAATCGCCTTCCTTGTCCGGTACAGCTCTAAACTATCTTTCTTTGCAACACTCACAATAATTCACACTTAAACTAAGATTAAACGCAAAAATAAAGGACAAAAGAACAAGATAAAAGTTACTACAAACAGACACCACCCTCAACAACACACCAACCACAAAATACCACCACCAAACACAAAGACACAAAAATAACAAACACGCCAACCAAACAAACAACATAAAAAAACAAAAACAAACAACCAAATAGCCTTAGCTAAAAATACAAAAACATACCCAACATACACCCACCATAAACACTAAATAAACAAACTATCAAACAGGAAACAAAACAGTCCATAAAACAACAAAAACTAAAGATTACAAAGGCATAAAAAAAGAGTTAAGCCTTTGATTTTTCAGCCGAAGAACCCTCAGACTCAGGCGCAGGAGCACCAATAGCATCCCTTAAGAAAGACTTAAACGGCCCCAATTTACCACCATAATTACCAGCAGAAATCTTAACAACACCAGGACAATTAATTGAAGCCGCAACACCAACCTGCATCGCCTTATTAACAGCATCTAAAGTTAAACCATTAAGAACAATCTCAAAAACACTATTCGCATCCTCAGGAACAACAGTATCCGGAACAAACGACCGCAAAGTAGGACAATACACCTGATTCGTCGAAGCCTTTAACTTATACTTCATAGAACCAGCCTTACTACCAGAACGACACACACCACCCGGAAACGGCATAATCACATCAGGAACCTGCTCACGTATCGCATCCACAGCAGCCTCTGACGCCGCCAAAGCCTCCGGCTGCGTTTTAGCAAAAATCATATAATTACCACCCGCAACAGCCTCCATAGCACCAAAGCCATCTTCCACTATAAAATTACCTTCCATAACAGGAATTTTCCAACATTTACGCCCGCCCACCACAGTTTTCTTTTGGAAACCATCACCAAAATAGCGAAGACTACTACCGATATTAAGAACACGCTTACCAAGCAAACCATTAAACGCTGCAGTAGACGGACAAGTCATAACACATTGACCAATACGACCCAAAAGCTGACCTTTCAATTCAAAACGGTCTCTATTATAAATTTGAATTAACACACCAGGTCGCTTATCTGGAGTCTGATCAGCTGGAACAGCACATTCAATTGACGCCTCAGCTGAGGCAGCAATTACACTTGTGGCAAAACCAGTGGTAATGTTTCCAGCAATTTGAGCCCATTTCTCATTCTGAGCTGTAATTAAAACCCTTCCCACCCATAGTGGGAACATTTCAGCGAAAGTATCGCTTACTTTAACAATCTGGTTTGCTGCAGACTTTACAAGAAAAACTTGTTCTTTATCATCATACCCTACAATTTTGAGTTTGTTAGTACTTGGTGACATAGAAGAGACCTTAATTGAGTTTGTATTTGTATAATTTAAGAGTTATTGTAAAAACAGGTCGTTTATTCGAACGTAAACTTGAACATTTACAGGTTATGAAACGGGTTTCACACAAGCAACTTTACAAAAAAATAAGCAAACACCTTCTTAGAGACATGTAGAACACCAACATAGGAAATGTTTCGTTCTTGTGATTTAAACCGTACTTAAAAACAGTCTAAGGTGAAACTGTGTATGCCAGTTACGCACAACATTATTATGTGGATATACCAATTTCACTTTAAATTAAATATTCTAATGTAACACTTACTGAGAACAAACTGCGTCGTTAGTCTTAAAATTAAGGATAGTACTTACCTTTTATAGGTAAGTGGTTATCACAGAATTGGCAGTGCATATCAGCGGTTAGATTCCAGTTAGTAATTTCAAAACCGTTTCGATGTATTACCTGTTCACTGCATGCGGGGCAATACGTATTTTCTGCTACGTGGTCAGACACGTTTCCAAGATAAGTAAATAGTAACCCTTCGCTCTTGGCTGTAAGGTAAGCATTTTCCATATCTTCTATTGAGGTGACTGGCAGGGTATTCATTTTGTAGTCAGGGTGAAAACGTAGCAGATGAAAGGGTGTATTTGGTCCTAAATAGTCGTTGATCCATTTTGATAGATATTTTATTTGGTGCATAGAGTTGCCTATTTTTGGTATAACAAGATTTGTTATTTCGATATGAACGTCGGTAAGTTTGAGCCATTTTAAAGCTTCAAAAATTGGTTTCACATCAGGTACTGCAGAAAAATTTTTATAAAAATCAGGATCCCCCGCCGCTTTAAAATCTACGGTTACGGCGTCAATATAGGGTGAAATTGTGCTTATCGCTTCATGGGTCATATATCCGTTAGTTACAAACGTGTTAAAGAGGCCTGCTTTATGAGCTAGTTTTGCGGTGTCATATGCATATTCCATAAAAATTGTAGGTTCCGTGTAAGTGTAACTTATCCCTTGGCAATTTGCTTCTTTTGCTAATCTTATGATTTCTTCAGGCGGCAAAAAGTTTTCTGTTGCTTTTGTTTCTTGGCTTATAAGCCAGTTGTCACAGAATTGGCAATGAAAATTACATCCTGCAGCTGCAAGGGATGCTACGGATGCGCCGGGGTTAAAGTGTAGAAGGGGCTTTTTGCCTATGGGGTCAACTCCGAAAGCGACAGATTTGCCATAGTTTGTGGTGTATAATGTGCCGTCTTGGTTTTTGCGAATTGAACAAAATCCGGTGGAGCCGTCTTTAATGGAGCAGCGTCTTGCGCATAAACAGCATTCTACTGTTTTTCCAGTTTTTTGTGTGTATAGCATGGCTGCGTGTGTTGACAAAATATTTCACATGGTAAGTATTGAGGCTTTTCTTAAAGCCTTTTGGCTAACTCAATTCAGAGAAACATAGGTTGTCAATTAATTTAAGATGTGACAGCAGTAAACAACACATTTTTCAGAACTCTATTTTATAATTAAAAAAGTTATAGATAATATTAATATATAATTCATTATGAAAAGATTTTCGTGCTTATTAAACAACACATACAGTGAAAAAGTGCAAATCAATAAAGACTTAGAAACAGGAAAGGGCATAATGGAAAAATAGACATGCTAAAAACGTGAACAAACGCAGTCGGCGAGGCGGTATACAAAAGCATCAACAAAACAAACAAATAAACACCCAAAACAACAACAAACACCACGACATAATTATATCTTAACAAAAAAATTATGCGTCAAGCACAACTTTAGCTAACGCCGCTTTAGTTGGCAAATCCTTCATTAAAGTATCAGCAACAACCACTTGCAGACCTAACTGTTCAATGCGACCCTTCTCAGCCACATCCAAAGAGTCAATAACAAAAACATCCAAAAAATCAGCATACAACTTTGCAACACCAAAAGCCGAAACCTCAACACCTAAACCATGAAGAAGCTTTGCAGCAGGACCCTTAACAGGAGCACCCGCAATAATAGGACTGATAGCCACTTTTCTAGCCGCAGTTTCTCGCAGAGACTCACGTATACCCGGAACAGAAAGAATCGCGCCTATACTTACAATAGGATTACTAGGACAGAGAATTACACGCTCAGAAGACAAAATAGACTCAACAACACCCACAGCAGGCCTAACCATGTCCATACCAACAAAATTAACACCTAACACCTCATCCTGCGCCGCCCGCTTAACCAAGTACTCCTCAAAATGCACAACACCCTCAGACGTCCGCACATACGTAGAAAATTTACCATCCGTCATAGGCAAAATCTTTACCTTAAGACCCAAATCAGAGCTTATCTTAGCAGACACCTGCGACAAAGAAAAACCAGCCCTCAACAATTTTGTACGCAAAATACTCGCAGCAAAATCTCTATCACCAAGATTAAACCAATCAACTTCACCAAACCGCTTAAGCATGCCCAAACATCCAAAAGAATCACCCCTAACACCCCAACCAACTACATCATTAACAATACCAGCAAGAGTATAAGTTACAATATCAACATCAGGCGAAACATGCAAACCAAAAAGCTCAACATCATCACCAGTATTTACAACAACCGTCAAATCCTCCTGCTCAACAAACTGAATTAAACCCGTTAAAAACCGAGCTGCACCCACACCACCCGCCAAAGCCGTAATCAAACATACCACACCTACAAATCATGAAAACGCTTCTCTGAAACCCAAGACTCAGACCTACCACACTCACCAACAACATACTCCTTTTTAAAAATCGGCACCTCACACTTATAACGCTCAACCGCCTCACGCAACACAGAAAACACCTGCTCACGATGAGAACCAGCAACAGCAACATAAACTAGATCATCACCAACATTAAAATCACCTACCAAATGATGAATCTGCACATCAACAACACCAGACTTATGAGACAAATCATCACAAATACTACCTAAAACCTCATCAGCTTTCTCCTCATATGCCTCCAAAGAAAGCTTCTCTACCTTCACACCACCCTCAGAAGTCTCACCTCTCACCACACCAATAAACAAACCAATAGCCCCCACACTACTAAAATCCTCCCGACACTTAATACTCTCAATTATATCATTAACATTAATCGAGCCCTTTTCATGAACACCAACACGATCAACCATAACTACACCTCTAAAACAACAAGGTTAACACAGCACCATTTAAGACTATTTAAAAAAATAAAAAAGAAATAAAACAAAAAAAGAAACAGATTATTCTTCTGTTACTTCTTCAACAACTGTTTGTTCAACGGAATCATCGACTTCCGCAGCCTGCTCAACTTCCACAGTCTGCTCAACTTCTGTAACGCCCTCAATTTCGTCCTCTTCCATGATCTCTTCAACCATTGGTGTGCTAGCAGCTAATACAATCTCTGAAACGTTTGCAGGGGCATTGATAAGCTTTGATTTGCGTATACCAACATGACGCAACGGCGCAACTTGCTTTGACTCATTATAGATATCAGAAGCAATTTTACCTAGAACCATTTCTTGAACAAATTGATCCATGGTAAGAACAGACGCTTTTTCTTTGATAATTTTTATCATAATATTGCGCATGATTTTTTCTTGGGAAGTCTTTATACGAGAGAGCGTTAAAACTGAAACAGCTATTCTCAGTTTAAAACCATCTCTAGTTGTTAAATTAAATAGACCATCCACTTTTGTTGTTCTTCGTCTAACTAGACTGCGCAAGAAATCACGTGAATACTCATGTCCCTTGAATAAGGTTCTAGCTGTTTTACCATCCATCGCGCTTATTTGGAAAAACAGTTTTAAATAGTGATGAGAAAAATCACCTGTAATATCATACAGAGTGGCTTCAACAACTCTACCAATTAACTGGTCAGTTGTCTCTGCTGGAACAGCACCTAAATCTACGTTACCAAAGAATGACGGTGCCACTACATTGTACCATGACTTACTTCGCCATTTATCACGTATATGTTTTGCTTTTGAAGATTTTGAAGACAAGGTAATCCTCCGAACTTCCACAACATTCTCAGAGCAATATAAAAGGGTTTAGAGTTTTTTATCTATTTTCTCAAAATCGTTCACGTATTTTCTAAGCACTTTAGGCACATTTATTGAACCATCTTCATTTTGGTTATTCTCAAGTAAGGCAACAATCGTCCTCCCCGTAGCAATAGCAGTAGAATTAAGCGTATGCAAGAACCCCTTGGGCGGTGCACCCTCTTTTTCACGATAACGAATACCTAAACGCCTCGCCTGATAATCAGCACAGTTACTACAACTAACAACCTCCCGATAACCATTCTGCGCGGGCATCCAAACTTCAATATCATATTTTTTAGCAGCAACAGCACCAATATCTCCAGTACATACATTAACAACACGATAAGGCAACTCTAATTTCTGCAACAACTCCTCAGCATTAGCCAACAACTCCTCATGAAACCTAACAGAATCTTCAGGCTTACAAAAAATAAATTGCTCAACCTTATTAAATTGCCGCGTACGAAAAATACCACGCGTATCCTTACCATGCGCACCAGCCTCCTTACGAAAACAAGGACTTAAACCCGCAAGCTTAAGAGGCAAATCCTGCTCCTTTAAAACCTCATTCATATACATAGCAGCCATTGGATGCTCACTAGTAGCTATCATATAGAGATCTTCGCCTTCAATTTTATAGAGCACATCAGCAAAGTCTGCAAGTGCCGTTACGCCTTCATAAGCCGTTTTATTTAGCATATATGGTGGCTCGATAGCAACATAGCCTTTCTTGCTCAGTTCAGTCATTGCAAAACTCATCAGAGCTAAATCCAGAAGTGCTAACTGGTTTTTCAAAAAGAAAAACCGTGCACCGCTAACTTTACTAGCACGTTCCATGTCAACTAGACCAAGCTCAGTAGCTAAGTCTATATGATTTTTTATTTGAAAATTAAATGTTGGAATTGTACCCCAAGTTTTCACTTGTACATTACCACATTCGTCTTCACCTAGAGGCACAGTTGGATCAAGCATATTTGGTAAACATAAGAGTAAATTTCGCTCTCTTTCTTCTTCTTGGGTAACTTGTTTTTCAATTGAGGTTATTTGAACATCAATTTCTTTGGCTTTTTCAAATTGAGTTTGTGCATCTTGACCAGTTTTTTTAAGTTTGGCGATTTCAACTGTGACCAAATTGCGAGCACGACGTAAATCATTAAGACGCGTAAGATTTAGTCGCCATTGCTTATCAAGAACAACAAGTTCATCGAGCATAACCAAATTTTCTGGATTGCCTCTCTTCTCCAAGTTTGCTCTTACAACATCGGGATTTTCACGAATAAGCTTGATATCTAGCATAAAGTTCACACGGATAAATCTCATACAGACCCTCTATACATTTTAACCTTACGATTCAAACTAGCCACGCAATCAACCTCAGAGACGAAAAACTGCACATTTATATGAAAAAGAACAAGGTTTGCCGTGTTTAGAATATAATGACGAGGGCATTTACAGCTAAAGGCTCTTTTGAGACAAAACTCCCGTAGCAAGCACAGTTTTTAAGTATGGATTTATCAGAGGGTTTAATGAAACAATTGTTTCACAGAAATTTTGTGAGGAAATTGTGTTTAAAAAATAAAAGAAGTTGGTTGATTATTTTTTTATGGTTTTAACGATTTTGCGCCTTATGCTTTTTTGCTTAAGGTGATCTCCATCGTGGAAACCATTCTGGACTTGTTTTCGTCTTCTCTTGGTGGCATCTCAGCTGTACCTATGGCAATCTTGCTCACTTTGAGGTCTTTAACAAAACGATTTCTTGCAATTTCAGCTACGTCAACAGCTGTAGTGATTGCTTGACCACGCGCTTTCAAAGTGATTTCTTTGAGGTTGCCTGTTGAGAGGCTCGTTATGATGGCTAGTACATAGCTCATTGGAGGTTTATTTCCGACGAAGATTACGTCTGCATTTTCGGTCATATTGTTTTACCCTTTACATCTTATTTGTGTAACGTTACTACTTTGCGCTCTGATGCGCGGCAGAACATTACCAGTTTAATAATTCATTAACTTCCCTTATAAATTTACTGAAAAATATTTAATCCCAAATCGGGTTTTCTATGTTAAAAACAGGATATAGAACCGTAGTCTGGAAAAGATTTTATTACATTAGACCTGTTCGGTAATTAAATGTTTTTAATCTTCTGTTGTGTTAAAGTTAGTAGTGATATGTGTATTATGGGGAAATATGAAAAAGCTTTGGAGTTAAAAGATTCTGAATTC
>JAITBW010000069.1 GCA_031283385.1 Nitrososphaerota archaeon | reverse complement strand
AACACTCCCAGCAGATAAAGTCCGACCTGTCTCACGACGGTCTAAACCCAGCTCACGTTCCCTTTTAATAGGCGAGCAGCCTCACCCTTGGTCCCTTATGCAGGACCAGGATAGGAAGAGCCGACATCGAGGTACCAAGCCGCGGGGTCGATGGGGACTCTCGCCCGCGACGAGCCTGTTATCCCTAGGGTAATTTTTCTGACACATCCAGCCCCCACCAACGGGGAGCATGGATGATCGCTAAGCCCGGATTTCTCCTCTGCATCCCTTACTGTTTGGGATACAGTCAGGCTGGCTTTTGCCCTTGCACTCTACGGAGGGTTTCTGTCCCCCCTGAGCCAACCTTAGGGCGCCCTTGATATCTTTTCAAGGGCGTGCCGCCCCAGCCGAACTGCCCACCTACCGGTGTTCCGGCCCTCTAGGAGCCGGTAAGAAACACGATTACAGAAAGTCGGTGTTCCATTGTTGCCTCCCCTGTGTCCCGGAGAACACAAGATCGAAGGCTCCCGACTACGCTCTGCATCCATAATCGTATTCCAGCGGCAGGCTGCAGTAAAACTCCACAGGGACTTCTTTTCCCGCTGGGAGATCGTGGACTGTTCGTCCACGTTATGTGGTTTCACCGGGTACTACGCGGGGACAGTGGGGCCCTCGTTGATCCATTCATGCACGTCGGAACTTACCCGACAAGGCATTTGGCTACCTTGAGAGAGTCAGAGTTACTCCCGGCGTTTGCAGGCCCTTAGCCCAGTTGGACCCAGGTTTCAGGTACCTGTACTGGCCAGGATTCAGAAGCCGTTCACAAGCTTTCGCTCTTGCGGCTTCCTATGTTTTTATTAAACAGTCGAGACCCCTTTGACACTGCGACCGGCTCTCCTAGCACGAAGCTAAAAGAGCCGGCACCCCTTATACCAAAGGTACGGGGCTAATTTGCCGAGTTCCCTCGCATTAGTGTATACCCGACACGCCTTAGGTTTCTCGCCTAGGGACACCTGTGTCGGTTCTAGGTACGATCATAGAGGATCCTTCTTAGTGCGTTTTTCAGTGGCTCCAGAGATCAACTGAACCTCCCTAAACGGGTGGCTATTCCCTATTTCGTCTGGTTCTCGCCATTACGGCACTCCCCAGATTTATAAAGTTAAACAAGGCGAAGACCTTGCTCAATCTACCCTGAAACGTCAACACTAAGCTTGCGTTACCGCGCGTACCTCTATGGTTCCGGAATTTTAGCCGGATTCCCTTTTTCGACATAATCGGTTAAGTTATGCCTTAGGATCGACTTACCCCCGGCTGACGATCGTTGCCGGGGAACCCTGGCCCCTTCGGCGGAGAAGATTCTCACTTCTCTTTGCTGTTACTACCACCGGGATCCGCAATCCTAATCGGTCCACTGGACCTCACAGCCCAGCTTCTGCCCAACTAGGACGCCTTCCTACCAGCGCAGCCAATGCTGCGTTCTAAGGTATCGGTAGCTGGCTTAGCCCCGTCAATTTTCGAGGCCGTCAGCCTCGGCAGGTGAGCTGTTACGCTTTCTTTGAAGGATAGCTGCTTCTAAGCTTACCTCCCCGCTGTCTGAGGCTGACGACGCTCTTTGGTTTGACATTTAGCCAGCATTTGGGGACCTTAACCTTAGTCTGGGTTGTCCCCCTCTCGGTCATGGAGCTTACCCCCATTAACCCGTCTCCTGAGGTCTTAAGTGTGGGTGGATTCGTAGTTTGAAAGGAAAGTGGAAACTTTCGAATCCTTGTTTCCCAATCAGTGCTCTACCCCACCAACTGCCTCGCTCAGGACTGGGCTCAGGCCCACTTCGGAAGGAACTAGCTATCACCAGACTAGATTGGTCTTTAGCCCCTAGCCCCAGGTCTGGGGAACGAATTGCACGTCAGAACCCTTTCGAGCCTCCACTAGGCTTTCGCCTAGCTTCGCCCTGCCCAGGGCTAGATCGTCTGGTTTCTAGTATGTATTGCTATGACTCCAGGCATTTTCAGACCTTGCGCCTCGCTCCTTACGGAGTTGCGCGCATATCGGTTTCCCTACGCTTACGGACTTTACATCCTTAGGCTTGCCATAGCAATAAACTCCCCGGCCCGTGTTTCTAGACGGAACGTGTAACCCTGATCGCCTTACCTCGTACTGCCGCTTTACAACGGGTTCCTTCGGTAAGGGTCTACTCTTTTGGGCCACACACGTCTGTTACTGTCTGGTTTCAGGCACTTTTCACCCCCATTTCGGGGTTCTTTTCAGTTTTCCGTCACCGTACTAGTGCACTATCGGTCTTGAGTTGTATTTAGTCTTGGAAGTTGGTGACTCCCAACTTTCTGCACCCAAGCCAGGGTACAGTAGTCTGGAACTCCAGACATAATTCATGCTGACTTACGTTTACGGGGCTATCACCCTCTGTGGCAGGCCTTTTCAGGCCATTTCAACTTTGCCAGTTTAGAAGAATCCGGGTCCATAACCCTACATCTCCCACAAGTTTCCCAGCGGGATTCAGTTTGGACTTTTCCCATTTCGCTCGCTGCTAATAAGGGAATCTCTATTGGTTTCTTTTCCTTCCCCTACTAAGATGCTTCCGTTCGGGGAGTTCCCGTTCCATAAAGGAACATTACTAGGAAGTCCCATTCAGGTATCCTCGGTTCTAAAGCTGCTTGCGCTTACCCGAGGCGGTATCGCGGCTTGCCGCGCCCTTCTTCGGCACTCAAGCCGAGCCATCCTCCAGACAGCGTAACATGTTCAGGCCAATGGTAGTGTTTGTTTGGCGTTTGGTGAAAACCTATTGTTTTCTCCACATACGTATACTATACTACTATTTTTCTAATTTTACTATATTGTGTTGCGCGTCGTATTGTTGGCCTATGCATGGTGTCATCGTGAGCGTGCACATGTTCGACATATGTGGGCTCTTGTCACACCCTTCACTCCACATGTATTAAACGGGAGTTGCATCCTTAATCAGCAAAATGGTTAACCCATAATTGCTGAATTGCATTAGAAGCGGCTATCAGCAATATAAGGATATCGTTTCAGATAACAGTGTTTCTTGACAAAAAAAATTAAGACAACAAAAACACAAGCACAACACTAAACACTATGTAACACCACATACAAAGAAAAAACACCTCAAAAAAAACAAAAGGTTATACATAAATTACAAAAACACCTAAAACTATAACACATTAAAAGTTTTAGAAAAACAGCAACTATCAGTAGCAACATTTATGTGGGTAGGTTTTTATGTGAGAATGCAAAAGTGTTTTGCAATGCCTCGATAGCTCAGCCCGGTAGAGCGGCTGCCTTGTAAGCAGCAGGCCGTGGGATCAAGGCCCACTCGGGGCTCCAACATTCTAAAAAAATCATATAGCCTCTATGCGCTTTTTTTAAAAATTTTAAAAAATAGTAATAGAAGGTAAGTGTTGCTATGCATCAGAATTGTTTTCTGTTAAACGTCATAACGGCCACTATAAGCATCATTATTGTTACTATGCAGGATATACCAATTGTAAAAGCAGCTGCGTTTGTCACTTCAAGTATGTTTGGAATCAATGGAATTACTGTTAGATTATTTCCGCCATAAATAACCAGAATTGCCCCCACAAGAATTGACGGCGCAACAAGACCTATAAGCACACCCGCAGAACAGGAGACTGCAATCAAAGACAGACTTATCGCCAAAGACTCCCCTGCATTACTAAGCACAGCATGAGAAATTGCACCTGTTGTAACCCAATCAGAAACTATACCAAAAGACACAGCTATAAGCGAAGCCACCGTCACACATGAGTAAACCGCGAGGAACTTTGCCAGTATAATTTCATATCTTTTGACGGGCCTAATCAAAAATAACTCGTACACATGCCTACTTTTTTCATTAATTATAGAAACCGAGAGCATAACAGCTGAAAGCGTCCCTCCAATACTAGAAACTAGTATTGCAGAGAGCAACGTAAAAGGAACCGACTGATCAGTACTCACGTTTTCCATAAAATGAAATACAAGTACTAAAACAGGCAAACCAATCCATAAGAAAGCCATAATTTTAGACTTAGAAAAACCTCTCAACTCGTCTTTATAAAGGCTAAACAAATTCATCGAGTTTGATCTCCTTGAATGTAACTTAGATAAATTTCATCAATAGATGGCGTTAACAACGAAATACCCCTAATACTCATACCTAACTCTACTACAGATTTGCCAATACAGTTTATAGCATAATCAGAATCAGCTTCAGCTCGAAGAGTCAGAATAATTTTATCTGAACTCGGCTGCTCAATTGATTGAATACCCTCTATTGCACCCAATTCCTGCCACCTATCACTTGGAGCTGACAAGAGCACTTCAACTCTTTCATGTGTTGAAAGCCCCTGCTTTAATTGATTTAAAGAACCAAATTGCAATAATTTTCCATGATTTAAAATTCCGATTACATCAGCTACATCTTGAACATCACTTAAAATGTGTGATGAAAAAAGTATTGTTGTACCTTTGCTGGAAAGTTTTTTAACAATTTCCTTGAACTTTTGACGACTAAGCGGATCTAACCCATTTAAAGGCTCATCTAACACCAAAAGCTTTGGCTCATGAAGTAACGCCTGAGCCAACCCCACTTTTTGAGTCATTCCACCCGATAATTTTGAAATTTTCTTATCACAAACCGCAGTCAGATCTAATAATTCAAGAACTTCTGAAATGCGTTTCTCAATCTCTTGATCGTTAAGACCTGAGAGTTTTCCAAAGATTTTCAAGGAATCTCTAACTGTTCGCCATTCTTGAAACGCTACATTCTGTGGAAGATACCCAAGTAATTTATGAATCTCATTTTTTTGAGCAGGCATTTTGTAATTACCTATTATAATGTCTCCGTGGAAATCGCTGATTAATCCCACGAGAATTTTCATAGTAGTTGTTTTACCTGCACCATTTGGACCAATGTAACCAAACACTTCGCCTTCTTTTATGTTAAGTGAAACATTGTGCAGAGCATACAAATTACCATATTGTTTAGTCACATTTTGCATGCTTACAAATACATTGTCGCTCCCCATATGCCCAACTCTTATAGCTTTTAAATATCGACAGGTATTTTTAAGTTTCCTATAGTCAAACAAAGCAAACCTTTGTTTAAAAAGACGTTTAAAGCAAATAATAAAGTAATCAACCAAAAATTTGGCAGTTAAAAACAAACAGCATCATAAAATACTGTCTTTCATAAAATACACACTCAGCATTTCAGCTCATCATAATGACGTAACACATAGTTTATTATATTGCTAACAACCTTCTTAACATCAACAGGAATGCGTTAAATGGATCCGATAATAATTATTATTTCTTCAACATTTGCAATAATTGCAACACTTATTGCTATAGGAGTAATATTGAGTCACGGCAAACAACTCAAATGCCCTGACTGCGAACGTATATTCAATGCACCCATAATGGAAGAAAAGTATACCGGATTTGGTTGGACTCTGCCATACATGGGAAATATAACATGCCCTAAATGCGGCAATAAACGCTCAAGACGCGACTTCAACAAAGTGGAAAAACAAACCGAAAAAGCATATAAAACGCATAACAAAAGACTCATAAGAATTATTTAAATAACTCTTCTAATGGATTTTGCATTTCCTTAACTTCTCGAATTTGCACACCCTGCCCAGTCAATTTGGCAATCAAATCCGAAACTTCTTCAGGTCCCTGCAACTCAAAAAGATGATAATCACCTTCTTTCCCAATAGCGCAGGGCACATCTTCTGCAGCTAAAGTACGAATACCAATAGTGTATTTCTCAGTTTTAATATCAGATATATTGCCAAACATGGCAAGCTTTCCCTGCTTAATAGCAATAACTTTAGAACCAATTTCCCTAGCTTCAAAAAGATTATGAGACGAATACAAAATAACCCTATTTTTACTCAACCCAAGCACTAACTCTCGGATTTCACCAGCAATTTTCGGATCCATATTACTTGTAGGCTCATCCAGCAAGTAAACTTTTTTCTCCTTAAGAAAAATCCTAGCAACAGACACTCTCTTCTTCTGACCCTGACTTAACTGACCAAAACGTTTAGCAACCAAATCACTAAGGCCAAGCATACCAATTACCTTATCTATATCAGCTTCAGAGGCACCTATTATGCCTGCATAAAACCTCAAAGCGTTAAGTACACTCATACCCTCAGGAATACCATCTATATGAGTAAGATAATCAAGCTGCGCCCTAGCCTCTTGCGACTCACTCGAATAGCCACATATCTCAGCTCTACCTGAATAAGGCTTCAACACACCCGCAAGCGTTCTAAATAACGTTGTCTTCCCAGCACCATTAGGCCCCAAAACAACATACACCGCAGGTTCATCTATACGAAAAGAAACATCATCTAACACTTTCCGCCCAGAATAACCTGAACTAACATGATCAAACAACACTAAAGGAGATCCAAATGAATACGATAATTGACTATCAACCATTATTATTCCACACATCCATATTCAAGCATCTGACAACAACCGCTCCCTATTCATCTTATTATTTGCAATGATCATCATTACAATAACCAAGATTACTAAAAGTAAAACTACTCCACCAATAATAATCCATATAGAAGTACTTAAACCGCCTAAACCACCAAATAAAGTAAGAAAATAAACCACCATAACAGGTAACATCCCTATAAGTGCAGATATACCTATTGGACTGTTAACACCAGGTACCCTAACTGTAAGAGAAGACCACATCATACCGGCTATGCACATAAATGCTGTAGAGGCGTAACAGAGGGGTATTGTATAGATAAGTATCAGTTTTATCAGAGAAAACTGTATTTGGCTACCCATTAGGAGCAGTATAGCCATATTTCCTGCAAGCGAAATTCCCAAAAATATAGTAACTAAACCAAGAGTAACTAGTAATGTTGCCCAAAAAATTTTGTATACACTAACACCATAGGCAATTAAGTACTCATAAACACCCTTAGTTCTATCGCTGACAAAAACCATCAAACCACCAAAACTACCTATGACAGCAAATAGCGGAATCATCATAGGAAATTGAGAAGCAACATAAAGAGACGCATCCTCAGAAAGAGAAGCCGTCCAACTAAAAATACCACCTACTAAAATAGACATAACAATAGCAAGAATAAGATAAACACTACCAAAGCTAACGGCCCGCCTAAAATTCGTTCGAATAAACGATGTCAACTTGTTGGCTCCTACATACACATAAAAACAGATAATATATGTCTGTTTCTGTTTTCCAAAATATCCAATCTAAAATTTACCGCCACTTTAATGCCACCCCCCCCCTTAGCTATAACGTAGCACTTGAGTTGTTGTGCCAAATAAGCAAAATAGTAAGAAGAGATTAATTTTAGTGACAGCCTTTTGGCAGTCAATTGGCATTTTTATACTATTGTGTCGTCATTCATTTTCTGCATATCGCCAAATTGAGTTAAAAGGCTACTTATGCAGTTTAATTATGACATGTAGAGGGTTTATTTTTGTTTTATTCTGTTTTTTCAGAGGCACTCTTTTTTCCTTGCGGGATTTTGTCTGTTAATAGTTTATATTTTCTTGCGTTTGTGTCTATCATTCCGTTTTCAAAGAGTTTACGTAATGATTTAAAGATGCTTTTGGATGGTAGCCCGGTTTTGTCTGCTAATTCTTGGAGAGTTAATTCTTTTCCTTCAGTTTTTAACGTTTTTATAATTGCTTCATCGACTTTATTTAATTTCATTATAGCCACATCTTTTTACTGTTCTCTTTTTCATTATTTGCATTAAGGTTTTTCAATTTTACGGTAGTTAAAGTTTTAAAAAAAACAAGTTTCTTTAAAAGTAACAGAAATATTAGTAGGTGTATGTGGGTAAATTGGTTCGCGAGTTCATATTATTTTCACGTATAGGTCAAACTGATGCAAATTTTAACAGTTTACATGACGCGGGAAGATTAGATATTATGCATGAGTGTATAGTTAGCAGTCTTTTCTTATCTCATGGATTACGCAGAGATGTTACCTTCCATGCCGTTCTAAATGGTCCACCAAATCCTCCTGTGCATATCAAAATTGACGGCGAAACACTTTATGATGTACGAACAGATATGGATACATGGCAGGGCATACTTAAGAAAACATTAGCGGGCAAACAGCATCCGGGCATAAGCAAGGATAAAACTAGTTTTGAAGCACTGCTAAAATCGAAGGCTGAAAGGGATGATTATAAGATATACGTTCTTGAAGAGGACGGAGAGGATATAGGCAAGGTAGAGTTTGGAGAAAACGCAGTATTTGTTTTAGGTGACCATGTAGGCATGCCAAAAAAAACAGAATTATTCGCATTAAGATTTGGAGAAAAAATCAGTTTAGGAAAAACACCCTATTTAGCAGCATCATGCATAACGGTAATTAACTATACACTAGACCAAAGAATTAAGGGCTATTATTAGCAAAATGCTCATACCCACGTAGCTCAATACGCCGCGTTTTACCATCTACTTGCAGAGTTATCTCTTTTTGCTCCGTCGCCTGACCTATAGCAATTAACATGCCACCAACATCTTCAACAGCCTTCTTTGCAGCCTCCCACTTATCAGAAGGAACAGTCAAAACCAATTCATACTCCTCACCACCATACAACGCTAACAATTCCGCATCTAACCCATTTTGACACGCAAAATCCACAGCCTCCACAGCAACAGGCACAGTATTAAGAGAAAAACCCACACCACTCATACGCATTAACTCATACAAACTCCAAGCTAAACCATCACTACTATCCATAGACGCAGAAACACAACCAGACCTTGAAAGCGCTAACCCCTCAACTAACCGCGCAACAGGCCTAAAAACAGCACCCTCCAAAACCAAACGCGTCTTAGAAGAAACCACACACACATCATTATCGTCAAGCAACAAACGCAGCCCAGCAGAAGATCTACCAAATAAACCCGTAACAGCCAAAACATCACCAACCCTCGCACCATTACGCAACATCAAAACACTCCGACACGCCTTACCATAAAGAGAAACAGATATAATCAAATCACTCGCCTCACCCGTATCACCCCCAACAATATACACACCATACTCACGCGCAGCCGCATTCAAACCATCAACAATCTCAACCACAGACTCACGAACAGCCAAACACTTAGGCAAACCAAGCGCAACTAAAGCAGCAACAGGCTGAACACCTTTAGAAGCAAAATCACTCACACACATAACAATAGCCTTCCGCGCCGCATCATACAAACTCATTCTAGAAGGAACATCAGTTCTAGCCACCAACATATCAACCTTCAAAACAGCCACCTCACCATCACCAATAGGAACCGCAGAAACATCATCACCAAACGGAACAGACATATCAGGCATTAACTCTAAACGCTGACGAAACAAATCAATGACCCCACACTCACCCAAACCATCTACCGCAACCATAAAGAAAACCACACACTAAAAAGCCAAACAAACAAATAAATACACCTAAACATCAGCCAACATAGCTAACATTTAAAAACATTTGAAACATTCTCAATACAAACAACGCCCCGATAGCTCAGCCCAGCAGAGCGGCTGCCTCGTAAGCAGCAGGCCGCGGGATCAAAGCCCGCTCGAGGCTCCTACCTTATTAGTACAAAACCCCACCCTGTTTTTAAAAGCCCATAAACTATTAAGAACATGACACTACAAATGAAAGAATCAAATACACGGACTACGAGCAACACCTCACAAGACCCAAGCGTAACATAAAATCAAGTCCCAAACGGAAAAACTACCTTGCAAGTCATAGACCACATAAACGCAGTAGAACTCTCCATTAAAGTGAATTTGCTATTTTTAACAAACTCTACTAAACACAGTGCCACAACAAATAACCTTATACTTACAATATCACCACAGCACCTCCTCACTACTCTATCGGCGAAACTCTCGTTATTTTAATTGTTGCTATATTGGCTTAAACGTTTTTTCTTTCATTTCACTACAGAAACAGAATTTTGTCGTAAATCAAAAAAATGATGCTTTTATGCGATTTTTGAGATATATTTGCAAATGATATAAAAATATTCAAACATTATCATCGCTATTTAGTAAGTCTCTTGGTAGTTAAAAATGCAATAATCTCTAATAGGTAGATTTACTCAATAATGG
>JAITBW010000126.1 GCA_031283385.1 Nitrososphaerota archaeon | reverse complement strand
GCTAACTTACTCCAACAACCAAGACCCGTAGAGCTAACCTTCCAAAACCTCTATTTCCTACACTTCATATGGTCAATTGGCATAGGCATACTCATTTGGGTAGCAGCAATCCTACTATTTTCCATAGTAAACATGTCATCAAAAAAGTTTTTCAAGAAACAAGAAGACGAAAACGACCAAAAAGAAGAAGCAGCTAAAGAAGAAGAAAAAGAAGAAAAAGAAATAATCACGTAACAAGTGGTAATTCAGCAAAAATATTGTAGCTAAAAAGTTCAGGCATATTGTAACACCGTTTTTGTTAGCATCACATCAATGCTTGTTGATTTAGAATTGTCTATATCATAAATGTTGAATACACGTTTTAAGAAAACAGTTGATGCCGCTTTTGTCGTGGAAGATAATAGCTGTTCTATAAATAGCATTATATTGTTGTTTACTTTAAAAATTAATAATTAGTAGGAGAATAACATGAGTAATTGGAAACTGCATTTTTCGATGATTGGAACATTAGCAGTAATTTTTGGTTTATCTACTCTTGTATTTACAGTAGTTTTAACATTAATGGACATTAGTTTAAGCTTAACAACCATTGTTGTATTTGTTATTGTTTTTAGCTTTGCACAATGGATGCTTTCGCCGTATCTTGTTGGTGCAGTCTATAAAGTAAAAGAGTTAGGGGCTAAGGAAAACTCTGAGATGTATAATGTTATAGAGCAATTAAGTATTAAGAGTAAAATTTCGCCGCCTAAGCTTATGCTTGCGCAAAGTTCAATGCCAAACGCGTTTGCTTATGGTTCGCCTTTAACGGGTAATCGTGTTGCTATTACGCAGGGTTTACTAGATACGTTAGATAAGGGTGAGATTGAAGCGGTTATAGCGCATGAGTTAGGTCATTTAAAGCATAGAGATGTTCAAGTTATGATGACTGTCTCATTTCTACCTACACTTTTCTACTTCATCGGTTACTCTTTAATGCTATCAGGCATGTTTGGCGGTGGTAGAGGTAAAAGCAGTGGTGGTGGGGGTAATAATGCTTTAATTGGTATAGCCTTCACGGTATTTTCATGGGTATTGAGTATATTTACGCTATATCTTAGTCGTTTACGTGAGTATTATGCAGATAGGCATAGTGTATCAATAGTTGAAAATGGCGCAGAAAAGCTGTCGACTGGACTTGTAACAATAGTTAACGAGAACAAAAACCAACGCCGGTACCGACGTGCTAGTAACAGAGGGAACCAAAAAGAAAACAATACGTCCTTTAAAGCGTTATTTATAAGTGATCCTGATAAGGCTGAAGCAGAGGCAAAAAAATTCTACGCAGACAATGACAGCAACAATAATACATCTACTGCGTCAAATAAGCAGGAGCTTTTGAGGGAAGCGTTAGCTAAAAAGGTAACTGGTGCAGAAAAGTTTGCAGAACTCTTTGCAACACATCCAAACATAATAAAACGCCTCAAAGCGATACAAACACAAGCATAACTATCAAACAAGTAACTTTTTCATTTTTTTATTTAACACAAATTTTGCTAAGCTAAAGCGCATAAATTTTAGTTTCAACTGAAGACAGTAAACAGATAGTAAACTTGATTGCTTGTTGACTACGACTGTATTAGTAGTATTGTAGAGTTTTTGGGCTTTGGTCATGTTTAATGGCATATTGTGAACAAAAGAATTTTAAAGGAACTCTATTATGTCATAGCCTGCAAATTAATGGAGACATTAAGCATGAATACAGTTGATAAAATTATATCTCAAGCGCGTAGTGAGAATCGTAAAGCACTCCTTGAGCCAGAAGCTAAAGCCATTATAAAAGAATACGGTATAACCATTCCAAAATATCAATTAGCTACAAATGAGAAAGAAGCATCTAAAATAGCTCAAGAAATTGGTTTTCCTATTGTTGCAAAAATTGTTTCTCCAGAAATTATACATAAATCAGATGCTGGAGGAGTAAAAGTTGGTCTTAACACCGTTGCAGATGTAGAAGCCGCATACAAGACCATTATGGAAAACGCTAAAAAGTATGACCCGAAAGCAACCCTTTTAGGTGTTCTCATCATGGAAATGGCACCTAAAGGAACAGAAGTTATTGTAGGAGCAATCAAAGACGCCCAATTTGGCGCTACACTCATGTTTGGCTTAGGCGGCATATTTGTTGAAGTACTAAAAGACGTTACATTCAAAATTGCACCCGTTAACATTGAAGAAGCAAAAGAAATGATAAACGGACTCAAAGCAGCAGCATTACTAAAAGGTCACCGCAACACTGACCCAGTAGACATAGACGCACTCGCACAAGTCTTAGTCAATGTTTCAAATCTCTTAATAGAACACCCAGAAATTAAAGAACTAGACTTAAACCCAGTAATGGCATACGCAAAAGGCGTAAACACCGTCGACGCAAGAATAATACTTGAATAAACACCTTCTTTCCTTTTCTACTTTTTAAACAAATACTAAATATAGCTGTAAAGAGTATCACTAAATAATTGGTATATATTGCATCGAAGGTTTATCTGATAAAAAATGCAAGTTATTTCTTGAATTTTTACATTAGTATTGGGTAAATGTTGTTCTTCTCTAGTTAATATTGGTAAACAGGAAAGAATCACATAACGTACAGAATTTATTTTTTGCATAATCTGCTTTGGAGTAATGTTTTTTACATTTTCTACAAACGTAGATAATAGACTTCTTGCGTAACTATGTCTTTTGTTCGTAGTTGCAGATACCAGCAATTAGGTTGAATCGTAGGCCAAAGCGTTTGCGCCTATTACGATAACGATCAGACACAATCTTAAA
>JAITBW010000121.1 GCA_031283385.1 Nitrososphaerota archaeon | reverse complement strand
GTGGGTGTGACTAGGCTTGATGGGGTTGGTGGTTTGGTTTATAGTGCTTGGGGTGGTGATGGTGATGATGATTGTTGGTAGGGTCTAATTAATTTGCGCCGAAGGCGCTTTGTTCTTTTATTACCTAGATATGGTCCACATTATGTTTCAAAGCTTGTTTGCCCTAATTGTCGGCGGGGATTTAATTTTCATTGGGTTCCTGGTGCAACATTGACTTCTTTGCGATATGGTAATAGGCGGCGTCTTAAGTGTCCTTATTGTGGGCAGGTTAACACTTTTAATATTGTCTCTACTCGTGTTAGTCAACCGAAGGCTGTGCAGAAGTCATAAGTTTTGTTTTCTTGTTTGGGAGAGTTTATTAGTTAACGTTACAATCAAATGTTATTAACTCTTAAGGAGTCTCTTGTAGTGAAAGTACTCTTAAATGATGGTTTAGAACAACAGGGTCTAAAAGTTTTTCAGGATGCAGGTATAGAAGTAGATACAAAAAAGCGTGATACCGCAGGTTTATTGTCTGAAATAGACCAGTTTGACGCTCTAGTTGTTAGAAGTGCCACAAAAGTTACCCGTGAAATTATTGAAGCAGGTGCAAAAGGCAAACTCAAAATTATTGGACGCGCTGGTGTTGGCTATGATAACATAGATGCTGCTGCTGCATCTGAACACGGTATTGTGGTAAAAATCGCGCCGTATGGAAGTACTAATGCCGTTGCAGAGTTGGCTATTGATTTAATGCTGAGCATTTCCCGTAATACTCCTCAAGCTCACAACTCACTCAAAAATGGCATATGGTTAAAGAAACGGTTTGAAGGCAAAGAGTTAGCCTATAAAACTTTAGGCATAATAGGCTGCGGAAGAATTGGTCAAAAACTTGCAAACATTGCCAAACGCGGTTTTGACATGGACATTTTAGGCTATGACCTTTACCCTAATCAAGAAAGCGGCATTAAATATGTAAGCAAGGAAGAACTCATCCAAAAATCCGATTACATAAGCGTCCACACAGGCGGCAAAGACATCATCATAGGCGAAAAAGAGCTATCTCAAATGAAATCAACTACTTTTATTATAAACACATCAAGAGGCAACAATATTGACCAAACTGCCCTATACACTGCTCTCAAAGAGAAAAAAATAGGCGGATACGCAACAGACGTATATAAGGATGAACCAAAAATCGAAGGCGACCCTTTCAACGATAAACTAAAAGAACTCGACAACGTCGTCTTAAGCAGCCACCTTGGCGCGTCAACTGTTGAAGCTCAAGTTGAAACTTCAACTGAAATAGCACGTGTTCTCTCCAGTTACCTTCTATGTGGAGACTTTGTTAACGCTGTTAATGCAAGCGAAAATATAGAAGTAGAAGAAAAACCAGTTTTCACTCTCTTCATACACCACAAAGATATTCCAGGCGTATTTGCAAACATTGACAAAGTTCTAGCGGAAAACAACATTAACATACGTGCAAACTATAGTCGACAAATAAACGTTGGACACGCCATAAGCGTCTATGTTCTACACCAACAAGTAACACAAGAAATTATAACACAATTAAAAGCAATACCAAGCATCTGTAACGTCAAATTTTAAACAATTCTTTTTTTTATTGCTCATATTCCATCAATTGTGCTGGATGTTTTGTGTCTGCTTTTTTTGTCTATTTTTTGGTACAGGTTATTTCATGATAAACTTATTATGTGACATTTTACAGTATTATCTTTTAATGGCATCTATAATGTGCTGTGTATATAGTTAGTATATTTGATTACGGTTGATAGTGTATTGAAGAAATCGAATATTCGTCGGAAAACTTTCGTGGCAAGGGAGGATTTGCTAAACCGAATAGTTGAGATTGCGAAAGAGCAAGGCTGTAGTCAGTTTGAGTTAATTAACGAGCTTTTTCAATTGGCTATAGATTCTGATGAGTTGAATTTTAGCTTGAAACATGTTATTGAGGAACGTAAAGTTTTTGAAACTGCCAAAATTTCTGGTTTTGTCTTAGGTTTAGAACGTCTATGGTATGACTTAGCTGATGTTGCTTATGCTAAGGATAAACGTGCATCTCTTAAGAATTGGTTTGAATCAGGTGTTTGGTTTGCAATGCGCTATACTACTAATAATGCGCAGTCTTTTTCATTTGATCAGTTTAAAAATGATTTATCAGCTTTTACTTGGAATGCCCCTGAGATGAAATTTGAATTAGTAGGTAAGAATGTGTCTATAAGTGTGACAAGTCCACGGTTTACAGAGGGTTACACTTATCTTTTCGCTTCCTTCTTATCTGGTGCTATGGAAACATTTGGGTATAAGTCTATAAGTCAAGAGGTTTCTCGTGGTATAATACGTTTAAATGCAGTGAAGGATGGTAAAGAAACTGGCACAGCGTAAAGAAAAGAAACTAGTTTACATTAACTATGACCTTGTAGAAGAGATTACTAAAGCGGCAAGACGACGTGGAGAAACTATTACAAAATTTTTAGAAGAAGCTCTAATGCAAGCTGTAAAAGTAACTTCTGCAGGTTATGATATTAAACAGCTCGGACAATTTTTTGAAGTAATGTATGCCCAAAAAATTTTAGGCGGCGCATTTGTACCCTTAGACGTTTTAAACTTTTTAACCGCCACTGCTTGTAAAACTGATAAAGAGCATGTTACAGACGTATGGTTTGAGAGTGGCAAATGGCATGGTAAATACTTAAAAGAGCGATTCTATGATCCTCTTAAAGCTCTAGAAGATTTTCTAGAAGCTAGCCGTTGGGATTTAAACGAGATAGAAGTGAAACGCTTCGGCGCAACAGCACGTGTACGCTGTGTTTCAACAGTTCTCTCTGACGATGCAACACGATTACTTGCTAAATTTATTGAAGGCATCCTGCAAGGATTTGGATATAAACTCCAAAAATGCGACCTCTTAAAAGGCATGATAGTCCAAGAATTCATCGACGAATAAACCTGCTCTTTATAATAATACATCCTCACGTATCCCAATAACACTCGGTAAACACTTGAAAGATACTGTTTAAACACATAAAACGTGTCGATCTATACTAAGAAAAATAAAAATGTACTAACACAATACATACCCGCGTGTTAACACTTTTCAAACTATATTGTCAATTGTTTTTTCTATCTATAACTGATAGGCATTCTTAAATTGTTAAACTGCATTTGAAAAGGTTAGGTATAAAAAATGGCGCAACCAAACTACAAAACAGTTTTCGTTTTCCTCGACACAGATAAATATTGCAGTCCATTCGACTTACTAGTAGCCGTTGACTGCTTCCCAGACTCTATGATATTCAAATATGAAAACGTAACAGGCGAAGACGCCCCAAAAATTGTCTTTGACCTGCTCTTTCCACGTGGTCCAGTAGGTGCTGCTCACACTAAAATATTCATCAACGGTAGCAATTTCGAAGAAGTCGAAAAAGTTGTCGCTGCAACACAAAACGCCATGAAATCAGCTCCATGGGGAAACAGTATCATCGTTGATCCACGAGGCGGCTATTCTACAGCGGCAGCTGCAGTAGCAAAAACTTTCGGCGCAGCTATGGAAAAAGGACTAGGCAGTCTCGAAGGCAAAAAAGTTACAATTCTTGCCGGTACTGGACCAGTTGGTCAAACAGCTGCCCGTATTTATGCTACAGAAAAAGCAGATGTAACAATTACAAGTCGCAGTCTTGCTAAAGGTCAAATTATTGCTGACAAAATAAATGCTGAAATTGGCACACAAAGCGTCAAAGTTGTTGAAGTTAGCAAGCCCGAGCAGACAGCTACAGCTGTACGCGATGCAGAGATTATTCTTGCAGCAGGTGCAGGTGGAATTCAGCTTTTATCTAAAACAGACATAGATGTTGCAACAAAATGCAAAATTATAGCGGATATTAATGCAATTAAACCCTTAGGTGTTGAGGGCTTAGGATCCAATGACGATGGTGTTGAACTTAAATCAGGCGTTTTTGGTATTGGTGCTTTAGCTATTGGTAAACTGAAAATTAAAACTGAAACAGAAATGATTAATCGTGCAACAGCTGAAGCACAAGGACTCTTTGACTACTCTATTGCTTATACTATAGCTAAAGATGCAATTCTAAAGAAACTTGCAAAAGCAGCTGCAAAATAAGCAGCTTTTCAACCTTTTTCATTTAATTAAGAAAACATGTTTATTTATGTGAGTTACTTATAGCACTCTTAATCCTTGCAAGCCAAGAGATATTAAATAAGGATTTTAAGTTAAATGAGCCAAAACGAAGTTGCTACTAATACGGGTATTGTTGCTAACTTGTGCGACATTTTCCAACGGACGTTAAACATCGGTGCTACAAGTTCAGAAATTTTGGTTTCAGTTTTACTATTTAGTGTGATTAGTCTTGTTGGTTGGGTTTTATACATTGTCGTTAGTCGATGTATTACTATATGGGTCAAAAAGACCACAACAACATTAGATGATGAAATAGCAGAAATCGTGAAGGTAATTGTAGCAACATTAATTGGCATTTTAGTTATTCGTTTTTCGTTATCACCGCTTTCATTTCTTGAGCAATACAGTAATGTATTGGATAGTGTGTTTTTAATTACACAAATTCTCCTGATAGCATACGCAGTTTCAAAAATCATAAATATTTTCATTGATGGCATTACCAATCGAACAGCCAATAAAAATCAGAAAAACACAAAACATTCAACATTTTTATTAAAAAAAGTTGTAACAGCAGCTGTTTTCGTTATTGCCATTATATTACTTCTCAATCTACTTGAATTTACAGGAACTTGGGAAACCACAATTGCAAGTCTGGGTATCGGTGCTGTTGTCGTAGGTTTTGCTCTTAACAGCACTTTAAGTGACTTATTTAGCGCATTTACCATTTACATTGATCGACCATTTGAAATAGACGATTTTATTGTTGTAGGTGAACATAGTGGAACAGTCAAAAACATTGGCATATTAACCACAAGGCTTCAACTTTTACAGGGAGAAGAATTAGTAGTTTCAAATAAAGAACTCACTTCGTCATACGTTAGAAACTTTAGAAAACTGAAGAAAAGGCGTATAGTTTTCAATATAGGCGTAAGTTATGATACCCCAACTGAGACACTTAAAAAAATTCCATCAATAATAATTGATGTAATAAAAAATGTTAAAGGTGCTTCGCCTCAATTTGTAAACTTTAACGAATTTGGTGAGTACAGTCTAAGATTCTTCATCAGTTACTTCGTTAATGTACCTGATTACGGTAGTTATCTTGAAGTGCAAGAACGAATCAATTTAGCTATACGGGAAGCTTTTGAACGAGAAGGCATAGAAATGGCATACCTGAAAAATATAACACTTCTAAGACGGTAATTGCCTTATTCTTACTTCTTTTTATACATTTCAAAATTTGAGAGTCTTCACATATAGAGAGATATGTTAGTGTAATGATTTTCACAAGGTCGCAAAATGTTGAAAATCACGATAAAGTACGGGGCATGTTCTTTGAGCGAGCCGCTAAATC
>JAITBW010000112.1 GCA_031283385.1 Nitrososphaerota archaeon | reverse complement strand
GTTTAGCTCGCAAAACTATTTGTTACTCTAAATCGTGGAGTATGCACACAATTGTTTTTGGTTTGCTCATAAACGTGTTGGAATTTGGTAATAAACTAATTTGAGGCATGACCAAAATTACCCCACTGATTATATACACCACCCCCAACCTCAGCATTATTGCCACAAATAACTCCATCACCAACCAAACTAAATTTAGCGTTACTACTGAACACACCACCACCAGCAGCTGTATTATTAGAAATTTTACCACCAGACATACTAAAATCACTACCATACATATTCACGCCACCACCATGACCATAAGCTGTGTTACCAGAAATTTCACCACCAGACATACTAAAACTACCCCAATTAAGCAAACCCCCGCCACCACCAGCTGTGTTGTTAACAATCCTTCCACCCGACATAATAAAACGACCAAAATTACGCACACCCCCACCAACATTTTCCAAAGCATTAACATTGTGCAGAGTATTATCACAAATTACACCATCATATAGCATAAGCGTGCCCCTATGATCAATAAATATCCCATTACCATAAGCATCGTTTTCATGAGTTATAATAACACCCTTAAGCCTTAACACACCCCCACCTTCAACAACGATAACACTTTCACCGTCCACACCAATCAACTTGTAAAAATCGTTGTCGTCACAACTTGTTAGAGTAACATCTTTACCAGCAGGAATAGTTAATGATTCTGTAAGTCGAACATCATTATCAAGAACAACAACAATAGGTTCTATAGCATTATTAACCGCATTTTTAATGTCAGACTCAGTAATTCTTATCATAAAGGGCGAAGAATCATCAACAACATTATATGCAAAAAATATGCAAAAAAGAACTATAACTGCCATAAGTAGAGAAGAAACAGAAAACAAAATCGTTTTCCGATGAGCACCATGCAAATTAAACAAGGACTTAACACACATGCGCACACATACCACTCAGCGAAGATTTACCCACAAATCTCATACCCCAACACACATTAAACTATTTAAATAGCGAGTATTCTCGCTTCAAGGAATAAAATTATTTTTTTTACCAGTAACAGACTTCAAATACTCATGACAAGACAAAACCTGTTGTCTCAAACAGCTAGACACTTAATTACCGCCTATCTTCTTTTAGCTTCGTTCAAAACTTTGAACGGACACAGAATACACCTTACGTCCCTATCAGTTAAAACGAAGGTCACTGCCCTTCAGAACAAACACAACAAAACAATCACAAGGCGTTTTACAAATTTTTAATGGTGGGGCTGCCCGGATTTGAACCGGGGTCTATAGCGCCCGAGGCTACAAGCCTGGACCAAACTAGCCGACAGCCCCTTGTTAGTTATTTCTGTTGGTTTTAATGTCTAATACTGATTAAGCCTTTAAACTTACCGTGAGTAGGAAAAAGATTTTTGTTTTAATGTTATGTTATATGTTTGTTGTTGTTTTTGGTTGTGTGAGTTTTTTGTGGTATATTCTTGCAAGTATGCAGAGTGCAGCTGTTGTGATGGCGAGATATAGTGGCCATTGGAAGGCGGAGGTGGCTAGTACAGTTATGCTTACGCCTTCTGTTGTGAATTGTGTGGGTATGGTGACAAGGGATGTTCCTATTAGTGGGATGTGCATGTCCAAGATTGCCTGTGCTATTAGTATTATTAGGGAGAGGCATGTGGTGCTGGTTATGACGGAGTATAGGGGTTTTTTCCATGCGAAGTCTATGAGTTCTTTTGCGTATGATTTAGTTGGTGCTAATGAGTATATGAGCATGATTATGCCGCTGCATAGGAAAGTTAGTATGCTACCTATGTTTAGGGCGTATAGTAGGGGGATTGTGAAGTGTGTGCCAAGTAGACCAAAGTTGGTATACATTGGGGAGACGTTTATTTTTACGGCGGCGCCTATGGTTAATTGCCACCAGGGGTGATACAGGGAGGCTATTATTACAGTAAGTGTCAATATGCCGCCTGCGATGCCAAACCAGTTAAGTGTATAGAGGTATTTGCTAAAGTTTTTTATTTGCATATTGCTCACTTAGATAAATTGTTTAGAATAAGGGTTGTTTGAGGGATTTGTATGGGTCCAAGTTTTCGGTGATCCATGGTAATTGTTATATCTGTTAAGCCTACACTGAAATTTTCGAATTCAGCATTTATGCTGTCTTGTCCTTGATGTTGAGTACTAATATGTTCTATAGCCTTAGGTGATAGGATGCATGTGACATTTAGCTCAAGTGTCTGATTTGGCTCCAATGTTGCAGGTTCGATGTAAACATCGCCTAAAATGAATCGGTGTTCTGTGCAGACGATTTTTGCGTCCATGGAGGTTATAGTAATTCTTCCATCTAGGGGGTTGGTAAATGTGTATGTTAAGTGTACAGTATTATTCGGGTATAGAATGGGTGTGCCTACTAGCATTGGTAGGGGTATTGATGACCCGCCAAAGTCAAAAGAGTCAGCGTTTGTAAGATCATCTGTGTTGCTGGTAAGTATATCGGCAATCGTAGGAGGTAATATTAGTCCGACAATATTGTCTCTATGTATTATAATCTGTACAGTTATAGGCGTAACGGCTATTAAAATAGAGAGAACCGTGAGAAAAAGTTTGAGCTTATTCATCTATTGCGTTTGCTTCCTTTCTAAAGTTAAGTTTGCTTTATTGTTTTTAAAGGTTAATATGGTTTATGCACTGTTTTCAAGTTTCTGTTAAATCACAATTTTGAGGCGTATCTGCCTTATAGGGTGCGGAGAGAACTTCTTTTACTTTATTAGTAATTACAGGACCTAATCCATTAACAGTTTTAGACCAGTGTTCTACATTCATTAACGCTTCAACAGGCGATTTATAAGTATCTAATATTGCAACTGCTTTCTCTCGACCAATGCCGGGTAGGCTGGCTATAAAGTATATTTGGGCATCAGCTATGGTGTCGCATTTTTTGACTGCGTGTACAATAGGGCTGCGTTTTTCTATTATTTGTTCTTGTTTTGCGGCGGTGTATAGAAAGTCAGCTGTTTCTTTGGATGAACCGGTGTTAACTATAGCTATGCCGTTTTTTGCCAAGTTGAACATGGCGCCCCATACGGCTTGGGGTTGAATGTGGCTGTATTTGTAGATTACAGGGAGATATCCTTCAAGGACCAGTAAAGTTTTGGGGTAAACGTTTTTTGTTAAAAACAGTTGTTCAAATAGGTAACGTCGTGTCAAAGTGTATACGAAGTCGTTAACAGTTTTTCGTTCCACAGCGCATTGATCAGATATTACATAATCGCCCTTATCTAGCATTTGTGTTTTAACAGTAACGCCTCGCTCAATTAGGTCTTTAACAACTTTTTTTGCGCTACTAGCCTCACGTGTGTCAACAATTATTGTTGGCTCTTCACCTTTCTTTTTATCACCAATAAAGGGAACAAGCGATTCCATACCTGACATGTAGTATCACCAGTTAACCAGAATCCCGCTTTATAAAAAACCTAGCAGAATACCTGCCGCGTTAGCGGCAGGATGAATGCGTCAGGTCTATTAGCGCCATAGTTGTAGTTTTTGTCACCCTTAGATAAGGGAGGTGATAGATTGGATA
>JAITBW010000097.1 GCA_031283385.1 Nitrososphaerota archaeon | reverse complement strand
ATTCCAAATAGTATGCTTATGATAGTTGTTAGGGCGTATAGTGTGAATGGTAGTGAAAGTGTGTTATTGGGTAGTAGAAAGAGTAGGTCAAATGTTATGCCTAAAGTGATTCCTAAAGGTGCTGTGGTTATGACGAGTATGAGGCATTCGAAGAATACTATTTTGGATAAATAGTTTGATTTAGCACCTATTGCTCTTATGATGCCAAAGTCATGAAAGCGTGTTGAAATGGATATAAACATGCAATTTAGTAGACAAATAATAGCGGTAATTAATGTTAATAATGTGAACGGTAGTATGGATAGCCAGAGTTTGTCTATACTCGTCAAGTATTCGTTATGTACTGTATCTAAGCTGCTAGTAGAAAGACCATATTGTGCGGCTAATTTTGTTACCTCTAAAAATGTATCGTTATCATATCCATATGTTTTAACTAGAATTAAGTTAACTCCGTTAACTGAGTATAATTCTTGTAGTTCTGTTATTGGAATGTAGGCAACATATCCGTGATTAAGGGGATCTGCTATTACGTTAATGATGTTAAAGTTTGAGCTGTCTATAGAGTTGTCAGAGTAAATTTCAATGTTTTGTTTGTAGGGATTTTGAAAAATTGCCTCTGAAAGTGAATCCCCAACAAAAGCATTATCAACACTTCCTAATGAAATATCAGCGTTATGAAGTGTCCCCTTTACCGGTTGGGCAGGGTCTATGCCTACTACCAGACAGTCTGTTGAACGGTACTCTCCATATGTTACATAATGAGGCTCGTTAAATCTATCTAATTCTACTACGGTGTTTCTCACTTCCATTACATGTGTAAAAACCACAAGCCGCTTATCAACAGACATTACACCATTAACTGTGCTTACCTTTTCAACAAAGTCTTGACTTATCATGTATGATGAATCTGTAAATTTATCTGCTGCATGCATTACCTGATTTTGATCGACATCTGCAAGAGGATTCAACAATTTTTGATAAGTATCTACAAAATCCGCGTTGCCAATTACAAGCATATTTTGCCCAAACGCATTATCTACATAACCTCGCGTCGTATTCCAACAGATAAAATTGCCTACAAATGAAACTGTAATTAAAAAAATGCTTACAGAAAGACAGATAAATGATATTTTAGAGCGCGACTTACTCCTAAATATGCTCTTTAAAGCTACACTTAAAGACGATGATACCCGTTGAGCAAATTTATGTATGAACTCCATTTTTTCCTTTTTAAAATCAAACGCTGTCTCATCCCCTGCAAGCAGGCTAACAGATGCCCTATTTAGTGCTTTAGCTGTTTGAGACGAAACAACAACCCAAGACAGCAAAAAGAACACCGCCGTAACAACAGCAGATATCAAAAGACTATTTGTAACAATTGACAAATAAATCTGTCCAAATAAACAGACAACAGCTACTATGGATGCTGAAAAGCCTGCTACTCCACCAATTAAAGATGCACAAAACATGACAATTAACGGAGCAGACATCAAATAACCAAAAGCATTCTTATCAGTACTTCCTAACGCTTTAACTAAACCTATATCCCTAACACGTCCCGACATCATTGTAGACGAAAGAAAATACATAGTTAAAACACCTGTAAGAAATACCATAACGCCCTCAAAAACTATGAAATTAGATATAACATTTGCTATAGACGCCGTAAACATTTTTGACGAAGACGAAAAAACACTAAAACCCAAACTTTGACTAACTGTTATAAGAAAAATTGTGTTTGAAACACAAATTATCAAACCAAAAAAGACAAGCAAGAAACGAAACTTTTTCTGTTTAAACTCTTCTTTTCCAAAATCAAGCATGCCTAACAACTTCAGCAATCCGCCCACTTTTCAGCTTTACTATAACATCCGCAAACTCTGCTATTCGCTCATCATGAGTAATTATAACCATAGTTTTACCTTGCTTAGTACTGTATTTCTTAAGAAGCATAATTATCTCCAACGCAGTTGTCCAATCCAAATTTCCCGTTGGTTCATCTGCAAGAATAAGCGAAGGATCATTAGACAATGACCTAGCAATAGCAACACGTTGCTGCTCCCCACAACTTAACTCATATGGTAAGTGACTTGCTTTTTCAATTAAACCCACAGATGTAAGTAAATCAGTCGACCGTTGCTCTATTAATGACTCATCCTCACACCCTGCAAGCTTCATGGGAAACTGTACGTTCTCTATTGCAGAAAGAGTTGAAATTAAATTATACGTCTGAAAAATAAAACCAACATTAAGACACCTAAACGAGGAAAGAGAATCCTCATTTAACGTTGTTATAACTGTCTGATCAATTTTAACTTCACCAATAGTTGGTCTGTCTAAACCACCTATTAAATTTAGAAGCGTACTCTTACCAGCCCCTGAAGGACCAAGAATAACTACAAAATCTCCTTTGAAAATCTGAAGATTAACATCATCCAAAATCAATGCGTTAGTGCTACCAACATTTTTTGAAACATTTACTACCTGCACAAAAGCCTGACTATCCGCTTTTTTTTTGAATTGATCATTCATTAATCTCCACTATCATAATCAATGGTTAAGTGCAAATTATTGTTTATATTTGTAACGTTTTTTTGCTTTTTGGGTATTTACAGAAATTGTTGATAGTTCCAGTTTAGTTAATGAAAAATTTGTGCGATTATATTCTTTTATATCTGTTTACGTATCTAGCAGTTCTTGTTTATAGGAGTTAAAAAAGTTTGGATTATTCACAAGCTTCAATGGGTCGAATATTTATCCTAAGGCTGCATAGTGGAGAAGTTGTACATGAAACTTTGGAGGCGTTTGCTGAAAAAAATGGTGTAAAGAGTGCTATGTGTCTATTTTTAGGTGGCGCAGAAGATAAAAGTAAACTTGTAGTTGGACCAAAAGACGGTAATGTGCTGCCAGTTGAACCCATGACTGCAATACTTAATGGTGTACATGAGGGCTGTGGTGTGGGTACGATTTTCTGTGATTCTCAAGGTAAACCTAAATTGCATATGCATGGTAGTTTTGGTAGAAGCGGTGGTGCAGTTACCGGTTGTATGCAAGCAGGTGTTAAAGTTTGGTTCATAGGTGAAGTGGTCATGTTTGAGTTACTTGTCAGCTCTGCTAGGCGTGAGAGAGACATAAAGAGTGGGTTTGAGCTTTTAGAAACCAAATAGTGCTTGTATAGTCTTTTGTGTTTTCAGGAATTGTTTCTTTTCAGTTTTCCTATTGAAAAGTTTATACGGTACTTTGGCTCGTTAAGTTTGGTGGGAAATGTTTTGCAAAAAGATCAGATATTTGAAATTATAAATAAAAATCCTGTGCTATTTCTGGCAACTGTTGAAGGAGCAGAACCTCGCGTTCGAGGTATGTTGTTATATAAGGCAGATGAATCTGGCATTATCTTCCATACTGGTCCCCATAAGGATGTCTATCACCAAATTATGGAGAACCCAAATGTACAAATGTGCTTCTATGACGCAGCTCAAAGCATACAAATCCGCGTACGCGGCACACTTGAAAAACTAGACGATACAGCACTCAAAGATGAGATAGCAAATCACCCAACACGCGCTTTCATGCAAAATTGGAAAGCAAACTGCGCCACCAAAGACGACTTTTACAAAATATTTTCAGTTTTCCGACTAAAAAACGGCAAAGCAAACATTTGGACATTCCAAACAAACTTTACACCAAAAGAAGACATCCAACTATAAATCGCCATCAGTGCAATCAAAAGTTAAACCCCCCATATTCTGCCTTGGATCATTTTCGTGAGGTCACGAAAATGGTCGCTTTGGCAAATGGTGCAAACAGGATAGTTAAAGATTATATGCTCACCTGATATGCTTTTTACCTTATCAAAAATGTAAACAAAAGAATGAAGAAATAGTTTTTGCACAATTACTACTCGCCGTTTAAACTCGAAAACAAGTGATACTTATAGAAAGACCTGTATTTAGTTTCACAAATTTTTATTTGAAGTATAATTGACGCTATTCATTATAGGCGAGATTTAACGCGTCTAAATGGTCAATAAAGTGTAATGTGGTTTCACTGTTAGGCATTAGTTTTATGGTGCATTGATTCTTGTGAGGTGCTTGTCGTAGTCGTGGGTTGTCTCATCGGGTTCCTTTTCTTAATGTTATCTGGGAATTTTAAAACTTGAGAAAGGGAATCATACGTGTAGGATTGGCGCCGGGAGGGGGATTTGAACCCCCGTGGCCCCGAAAGACCACAAGCTTACAGGTACA
The DNA here is from genome assembly GCA_031283385.1 of Nitrososphaerota archaeon. Classification (GTDB taxonomy): domain Archaea; phylum Thermoproteota; class Bathyarchaeia; order Bathyarchaeales; family Bathycorpusculaceae; genus Bathycorpusculum. The sequence continues at coordinate 4,480 of JAITBW010000097.1, read as the reverse complement.
CCGTTTTTTAGGCGGTGTATCTCCAGGCTTGCTCCCTGCCTGGCTAGGAGACCCCGGCATGTGAACCAACTTTATTGGTTAACTTACCTTTTCTCTGCTTTCTGCCAGATTTAAAGGTTTACGGTGAATGTATGTTGTTTAGCGTTTTTGTTTTTCGTTTCTCTCTTTTCTATGCTTTACATGCAAATTGTTCGATTATTTTCTGTAAATTATATGAAGGGCGAAGTGGGGGTTTATGTTGAGATTATGGTGCCTATATTTGTTTGTTTGTTTACTAATGCTGTTTCAATGGTGTCTGGGTAGAAGCCGTTGATGATGTGGCAGTTGATTTTGAGTGTTTCTAAAAGTTGTGGTAAATACTTGTCGACGCAGGTTGTTTTCATCTTTAAGAGTTCTTTTGTTGTTATGTGTTCAAATAGTTTGGATTGTGTGTTTTGTTTGGGGTCGTCTGTAAAGATGCCGTCGACGTCTTTGATTAATAGTAGCTTTTTTACTTCAATTTTTTTTGCAATGTATGCTGCTATTGAGTCTGATGTTACATCCCAGGTTTTTGGCAGTTTTTCTTCTAACCTTATAAATTTTGAAGGTAAAAATACTGTAACTATGCCAGATTTGGCTTTTTTTACTGTTTCAATGTTGTCTTCTGTTTGGCTGTTTGGTGTCAAGTCTGCGAGCAGTAGACCATATTGATCCATAGCTAAAGTTGCCATGTTATGTGTTGTGGTGGCTGTTAGAGAAAATTGTTTATCTGCTTCCCTTACGTTGTCTGCAAATTTGCCTCCGCCTGGAATTACTACAATTCGCTGTTTACTTGCCAGACGACTTAGTTTTTGACATAACACCTGTAGGGTTTCTGGGTTTTTAGATAGGCTGCCGCCGATTTTTACAACGTTAATTGCCACGTGTTTCTGGCTCCCACTGTTTTGCGGTCATTAATGCAACTCCAACTGCGGGTACTGCTAATGACACTTTCTCTGGCAACAGTTTGCCTAAATCCATTATTGGGTCTACAGCTTTAATTTGCTCTGCCGCTTTTTTGGCAAGAAAATCTTTCCCTAAACCCGCCGTTAGAATAGGCACTTTTGTGGTTGCTACATCTTTTATGCGCTTGTAGACTTGGCTTAAACCCTTGGCAATTTGCTGAACTTGCTTTTCATAAATATACCCCGCTATTTCTAATAGCTCCTCCTCAGTTAGCATTTCCATATCCGCACATACCAGTCTGGCAAGACGTGTAAGTGCTTCCTTATAGGTAACCCCTTTACCATCAGCCGTCTCACAGGTATACTGCTCACTACATATGTTGCCTAAAACAAGATGAACATCAGCACTTAGCGCAAATAACTCTGAGGAAACAGTAGACAACCCGCCGCCTCTAACTGGAACTGTTTGAACTATAGCGGCTAAATTTGTACGCAGACTACCCGTATAGACAAGCTCACCACAGACAAGCTTATCAAAATCCGTCCTACCCTGCGCAGCCACTTTACCATCAATTACCGGCACAATACTAGTACTAGTACTGCCCACGTCAACAACTAGACAGTTTTCAAAATACTGCGAAACAAGCCAACCCGTAGCCGCCCAATTAGCCGCAGCAACACCCAAAGGCTCTACCAACACCCCTCTAAACAGCTCCAGCTTTGCATTTGTATTTAAAACGTATATGGGCAAATCAGAAAACACTTCCTTAACACAACCTAAAATATGCTCTACACCCTCACGCTTAGTCCTATAACTATCAGACAACTCTGCCGTCATAGTTACCCCAACAACATCCAACGAGCCATTCACTTTACTTCTAATTTTACGCAAAACATGCACAAGACTCTGCGGATTTTTCCAAACCGGAAAATACTCTACTAAAACACTAACATCCCCTATTACACCCTCCTCAATAGTTTGAATACACGCCGCCTTAGTATTAGCCCCCCCTATATCTAACCCTAAAACATTAACCAAAACTACCCACACCCCCACGGCACATACCTAAAACCCTACCCTTAACCTTCTCCAACCGACAACAAGCCTCCTCACATGAAACATCTTCCACAGAGAGCATAGCACAACCCGTTTTACTATCCTGAACAGGAAACGGAGGAGAAACCACATCAGACATGCCACACAAAGCATCCAAAACATCCCTATCCACATTAGGCGTTTCAAGCTTGGAAAAACACGAAAAACCCAAAAAAGACACGTCAGACGGCAAAACACCATGAAGAGAAGCATCCAAAATAGCATTAGCAACATTAAAATCTGCAACACGACTAAGCCCAATAAAAGACGTAGTTAACCTAGGATTAACATCCAAAACAACAGGACCAGAACCCGTCAAAACCATATCCACCCCAACATACCCCCTCAAACCCGAAAAACAACCAACAACAGCCTCAGCCACCCTAAAAACCTCACGCTCCACATCACCACTACAAAAAGGCACAACACCCCCACTGTAACATGAAACACCATCAGGCAACGCAAGAGAAACATTTTGCCTATTAAGACTAACCGCCACCCCCCTACCCCCAGCACAGAGCAAACTAACACTAACATGCTCACCTACAAGATACTCTTGCACCATAAACACATCACAACCCAACTCTGAAACAACACGCCTAACAGCACCCCCAACCTGCGACAAATCCTCTACAAGACTCAAACCACTACAACCCACACCATCAACAGGCTTAACAACAACAGGAAAAGAAAAACCAAAACCACCCATAAAACCCGCCTCACCAAAATCAGAAACACGCATCAAAACAGTTCTAGGCACTCTCAAACCACTACTCCTTAAAACATTATACAACCCCATCTTATCCGAAACCACACGTATAGCATCCGGACAACTATTTAGCAAAGACACACCCTGCTGCCCTATAAACCTTACAAGCTCCGGCAAAACTCCCCCCGTCTCAGGAGCAATTACATAAGCAGCATCAACAGACGCACAAACCCTAAGAATAGCCTGCTGAGCATCCCTAAAACTAAAAACAGGAATAACACAATCAGCATCAACTGGAAAATTACACAACGACAAACCCTCATCAACAACAACCGACACCCTATGCCCCGCCAACTTCAAACCCGCCACACAAGAACGCAACATACCAAAACCCTCAGCTAAAATACCCGGCGAAACAACCCCCTCAGCATATCCTCCCCCACACGCATGCTCATAGACCAAAACATTCAAACAAATCACACACAACCATAAACAAATAAAAATTAAACCTTTTTCCCCCACAACCACCCAAGGTTATTTACACCTCCTTCCCCAACACCGATTATAGCATTAAACAGCCTCTTACAACACATATTCACAAAAAAATACATGATGCCGCTGACGAAAGTGTGGTTAACATAATTTTTAATCCTATTTTTCAAATTTAATCAAATATTCTATTTTTGATCTCTTAAAAAGACAGTTGTAAAAATGGTGTTGTTATCGTGCGTTTTTGGATATGGCTGTTTTTTAGTTTTGTTTGATGATTTTTGCGAGTTCTTTTACGCGCTCTTGAGTGATGTGTCCGGTGTCGCGGTTGTTGTTTTGGCAGGCTGCTCCTCGTAGTCCTACAAAGTCGGCTCCTAACTTTTTTAGTGTAGGTAAGTCTTGGGTTTGGAGTGAGCCTGCTAATGCAACGCCTAAATTGTGTTTATGTGCATTGTTAATAAATTCTTCAAGTTGCTGGTGTGACTGGAAGGCAAAAAGGTTTTTTCCATCTTTTATTGCTGTATCTAGCATGACTATGTCAGCTTTTGTAGCAAAAGCTGCTTGTATAACAAGTTGTGGTTCTATAGAGTCTGCTCTAATGTAGTCGCCATAGCCTGCTATGACTACTCTAGTTTTTGAGTTGCCCATTTTTACTGCGTGGATAATGTTTTCAAGTAGATCTGTAGCTTTTTGGATTGTCTGTATTCCGCTTAGTCCAATTTTGATGTAGTCAATATTTAGTAAAGCTGCGCCGTAAGCTGCTAGTGCCATGGTGCCTGGTAAATTTGGGGCTTCACCTAATGTGCAGCTTAGTTCAACATTGCCCGGTATTAGCTGTTTAATTTCTTTTATGACCCATGGAAAATTTGCGCCTAAGGGGCCTTCTTTAGGGTTTTTGACATCTATGATGTCGGCTCCGCCTGCTATGGCTTCTGTGGCTTCTTTTATGTTTTGGGGGCTGATTAATAATTTCACTTTTAGTCTATAGGAAATCCTGTTTTTTGCGGTTTTAAGTTTTGCTATGAACCTGTATCTTTTTTTATGTCTTTACCCTTTGTCATTTTGGGTGAAAAGTTTGAATGTTATACCTGTAATTGACGTTTTAAACGGTATAGTGGTGCATGCGGTTAGGGGTAATAGGGAGGAGTATAAGCCGTTGCAAAGCCTGCTTACTTTTTCGGTTGATCCTGTTGAGGTGGCAACGGTTTTTAAATTGCAGGGTTTTTCTACACTTTATCTGGCTGACATTGATGCCATACAGGG
>JAITBW010000093.1 GCA_031283385.1 Nitrososphaerota archaeon | reverse complement strand
ACCGATTTAGCGGCTCGCTCAAAGAACATGCCCCGTACTTTATCGTGATTTTCAACATTTTGCGACCTTGTGAAAATCATTACACTAACATATCTCTCTATATGTGAAGACTCTCATCTTTTTTGTAGACTAAGAGTTTGGTTTTTGGTGTTAATTCTAGTTCTTTTCGTAGTGATTGGGGGATGACTATTTGGCCTTTTTCACTCATTATTGTTACTTCAGCATCCACCATATCAATCATCAGTAGGAATATCATACTTTCAGCTTATAAAAGCTTCGCAACACACCTACAACATATATACTAAACGGGCTACAGGTCAAAAATAGGCAATTAATGAGAGTGAAGCCGAACTAAAAAAATACATCACAACCTGCAAAACAACATTAGACATAGTCTGGCATAATAGAGTCCATTTAAGGGCTTTTAACACCTTTGTTTTTGATTTTTCACTATTCCACACCAAAAGGTCACCCTTCTTTTTCATTTTGTCACCTGCAATCCCAAGCGGTAAACCACATATGAAAATGTATAAGCAACACTTTAATCTACATACAACTCGATGAAGCACTATTCAAAGACGAAACAGAATACACCTCCAAAGTTGCCAAAACAGAAGCCGAAGCATGCCTTTTAATTGAAGCAGGCTTTGAATATGTATGTGACTTTGAAGACCATAAACTGTTTCGAAAAAGAGCAAGCATCTAAACAAGCAGTTTTTGTCAAAAATTATGGTTATCGCCATTTACAGAACCCCCATATAGTTTATTTATATAGAGTGCAGGAGGTGGGATTTGAACCCACGAACCTCTGAAGGATAGGCTCCTGAAGCCTACGCCTTTGACCATGCTCGGCGACCCCTGCGTGTGTTAAGTATGTGTGTCTTTCAAAGTAGTTCTTTATGGATAAATACATTACCGCGTTGGGGAATGTAAAGAGTGGGGTATTGGTAGAGTTTCATGTTTAGCAGGTATGTTAATGTGTTGTTGCGTTGTGGTTGTGGTCGGCAAGCACATATACTTCGGGGGTTATGTTGTTGTGGGGTTTTGTTTGGTAAAGAATTTGTCGTCATCGTCGTCGGTTGGTTTGGGTGCTAGGGAGTCTCAGTTTATTGTGGCAAAGTTGGTTAGTTTTGCGGATTGTTTTCGTGATCGTTTTATTGTTGTTGCTGCTTTTCAGAGTGGTATTTCGTCTTCGGATTTGGCTGCTTTTAGGATTGGTGATTATCCTTTAGAGCCTTGGATGGGTTTTGAGACTGTGAGTGGTGGTGTGGGTTGTTTTCGTTATGGTGTTAGTGTTCCTGAGGCTTGTGGGTTTTTGGCGGCGTATTTGGAGGAGCGTGGGGGTAAAGTTGGTGAGCCTTTGCTTGTGGGTAAGAGTGGGGCGTTTAGTGTTAAGGATGTTAATAGGGTGTTGAAGGGTGTTCTTCATAAGTCGGGTTTAGATGCTATTAGGGGTTTTACAGCTAAGTGTTTGCATAGGGGTTTTGAGTGGACGTTAAATTATGCTGAAAATTATTCACGGGTATTAGAGATACTATTGAAGTAAAGAACCTTGTTTTCTAAATATTGCTGTTGCATGTTGTTTATGGTTGTGTTTTTATATGTAGTTGGCATATTTTTGTTGGAGGATGTTTGTGTTGGCTGTTTATTTTGTGCCTTGGGATGTTGAGCAGAATTTGGTTTTAGAGGCTGAGCGGCTTTATGAGGCGGCTGGGACTTTTAGTGGTATTGAGAGGGGTGATCTAGTGGCTGTAAAGTTGCATGTTGGTGAGTTAGGTAATCCTAGTTATGTGCAGCCGTTTTTTGTTCATCATATTATTCAGAAAATTAGGGATATGGGAGGTAAGCCGTTTCTTACGGATTCAAACACGTATTATTGTGTGCAGCGGCATAACGCGTATGATCATATGCAAACGGCGTTAATGAACGGGTTTAATATGGCGCCTTTTATTGTTGCGGATGGTTTAAGGAGTGAGAATAGTTGCCTAGTGAGGACGCGGGGTATTTTAAGTGAAATTCAAGTTTCAGGTGCTATAGCGGAAGCAGATGCTATGGTAGTGGTGTCTCATTGTAAGGGTCATGAGATTAGCGGTTTTGGGGGAGCTATTAAAAATTTAGCTATGGGCTGCACGCCGCGTGCAGGCAAATTAGCGCAGCATAGAACGGTAAGCTTGGAAATTGACCACGCAAAATGCAACGGATGCGGAACATGCAAAAACGTCTGCCCTAACAATTTACCTGAAATCGTAAATGGCAAAGCAGCTATAACATCTGATGTTTGTATGCGCTGTCCCATATGCAAAAGCGAATGCCCCACAAACGCTATAAAGTTTGTAAATCAAGAAAACATTTGCAAAGCCCTAGCATCCGCAGCACTAGGCGTACTAGAAACTTTTAAGCCAGAAAAAGTCTCATACGTCAACTTTGCCAAAGACATAACACCTAACTGCGACTGCCTACCAAACCCCGGCGCACCCATACTAGAAGATATAGGCATTTTTGCCGCAAACTCTCCAGTCTCAATAGACGCCGCATTTCTAAAAAAAACTAACTACCAACTATTCAACAAACACTCCAACATAGACTGCATGACCCAAATTACAGAAGCAATAAACATAGGCATACCCGGCGAGACAACCCCAGAAATACAAAAAATCTAACAAAAAACCAAAAAACCAAAAAACAAGCTGCAAACAAATTAACTCGGCTAACAAGCCGTTTTTCACTGCAGCAACCATGAAAACAGAGCCACAATTAGCTACACTAAAACCGTTAGAGCGGCTGTTCTACAGATAGAACATTTTAGGAAAATAGTGTTCGAAACTTCAAATTATATACCTCTGCGAGATATAGACTGCAGTGAAAAACAAATGAAAAATGGAAAAAAACTAACAGTTTTAAGCATATTGGCCCTAACAATCGGAATAGCAGCAATTATACCCTCAGCATTCCTTATGACCACAAATGCACAAACAGACGATGCACCACGGTTTAGTGTAGACCCACTCTCTGCCTACTTTAGAGTAGACCCAGTCGACGGCGGCTATAGCGTTACAGACATGATAAACTTACACACCATTCTTAATGATAACTTTTTAAGTCAACAATCAGACGCTCGAATTGAATACTTTGAATTTAACTTTTACACTGATAATCAACAACTTTTAAAGCACACATTCTGGATCAGCGGAACTAACGATAATTATAAAGACCAAACAGAGTCTTTACCCACCAACGGCTTTCCTAGAACATCCTACGCTATTATACACGAAAACTTGCTTAACAGTTCATACCTCAACACTGACTACATGAGCGGCATTGACATTGATCTATTCAATGACCCCGCAGAAATAGACTACCTAAGAGGCTTCGGTAATTCATTTGGCTCTAAAGACGATAAATACAACACCGTAGCTGATGCACAAACAATCTATCTTGACGTTAACAGAGTATGTTATGTTACTGTCAACGGGGATACTACAACGATAACTTGGACAAATGAACAAATACACCACTTCGAACTGACAAAAAGCGGTGGCGCATTTACCTTTGGAACTGACACAGGGAATTCATATACAGACTTGGATACATTTGCACAACAAGCCGCATCCTCTATTGATCTTTCCGATACAACTATGGATGACATTTATGCCGAAATAGAAGCAGAATTAGGCAGACCAGTTCCCCGTTAATCTCCAAAAAAGGTGATAAAAACGTGACAACTGACAATTTAGAAGGCAATACATTAAGCGTCTATGCTTACATCGTTCGCGCAGATAAACCTGTGGGAACAAGAGAAATTACTAGAAGCACAGAGCTTAGC
>JAITBW010000170.1 GCA_031283385.1 Nitrososphaerota archaeon | reverse complement strand
GTCAAAGCAAACACACAACTAAACAATATGACACGTTCACACTAATTAGCTTAGCAAAAATTGTGGGTCAAGTTAAGTTCAGAAGAAGGGCAGCTCCAATTATATAAGTTCGTTAACTACAAAAAACACTACGAAAACAAAAATATAAAAACGAAAAACGCAATTTACAAAAACCCACAACGCCAAAATCGTTAAATTCAAACAAGACTTGTTAATTACGGGCAAAAAAACAATGGACGAAACAGATAAAAAAATCATAAAAATACTAAAAAACGATTCAAGAGCAGGCTACGTTGAAATCGGCAACCAAATAGGCTTAACAGAAGGCGCCGTTAGAAAAAGAATCAAAACCTTAACCGACAACGGCACCATTTGTAAATTCACCGTAAAAATAGACACAACCGAAGGCGCAGAAGCTATAACGCTACTAACTGTAAAACCATCTTACCCCACACAAGAAGTAACAAAACGCATACGAACAATCGCCAATGTAGAGACCATATATGAAGTAACAGGCGAATATGACATAATAGCAGTCATAAGCGGCATAAACGTAGTTGAAGTAAATGAATGCATAGAAAAAATTCGACGCGTCGAAGGCATAATGAAAACTAACACCATGATAGTCCTACGCAACATCTAAAAACTCAACAACCTTCAAACAATCAAAACACTCAGAACACTCATGATACATAACAACAGCCATAAATACAGCATAACTGAGCACATTCAAAAGAAACTTAACAATCACAGTCTTTGATCGTTAAAATAATATCGAATATTTTGCCGTCTGTTTCCGAAATGCTTATATTTTTTTTTGACCTTAACCACTTTCAAGGTTCGAAGTAAAATGGCAAATCTTCACGCTAATTTAAGAAAAGTTCAGAAAGATAGCTTCGAATACTGTTTTTATTATCATTTTAATAATTAGCCCAGAACTGAAAAAAAGAAGAGAAATGTTCTGGGCGTATAATGGGTGAGATTATGGAGAATGCAAAAACTGGCAAAAAAATTGTGGTTAAATTTGGTGGTTCAAGCCTTGCAGATCACGAAAAACTACTGAAAGCAGTAATGGCAGTTGTTTCAGAAATCAAACGTGGAGCCAAAATCGCAGTTGTCGTCTCAGCTATGGGCAAAACCACTGATGTACTTATGACTACAGCTAAAAATACTTCAGATGGAAAACTAGCTAAACATGAATTAGATGACATCCTTGCTATGGGTGAACGCACGAGCATACGCATTTTTGCAGCTGCGCTACGTAATAACGGTGTTGATGCCTGCTACTTTGACCCTGTGGAAGATAAGTGGCCAATAATTACAGATGATACCTTCCAGAATGCGAACCCAAACATTAAGGAATGCAACAAAAACATAAAGAGCTGTGTTCTACCACTTATTGAAAAAGGTACTGTGCCTGTAATTGCAGGTTTCGTGGGTAAAACAAAAGAGGAAAAAATCACCACTCTAGGCAGAGGGGGAAGTGACACTACAGCATTCATTATAGGCGAGGGCATAGATGCTGAGCAGATTATACTTGTCACGGATGCTGAGGGCATAATGTCAAGTGATCCCAAAGTCATTCAGAATCCCAAACTTTTGCCAGAGATAAATGTTAACACTCTTGTAGGACTAGCTGACTCTGGAGCTAAATTCATCCACAGCAAAGCCCTTAAATATAAACCAAAGAACATCGATGTGAAAGTTATGAGCAATAAACATGATGATTTAAGCAAATCAGGCACTATAATCAAAGACGCATTAGCATGGGAACTTGATGCTGAAATAGCCAGCACAACACCTGTAGCTGAAATAACAGTTATTGGAAAAGGCATCTCAAATAACATAAAAATCATAACAGAAATGTTTGAAAAAGTTAGACAACACACCACACTACTCGGCATGTCTATGAACACAAATTCAATCATATTTTACATAAATCAAGGTAACAACATAATTGAGCTCTTCAACCAAATACACCAAATCACAATAGATAACAAAGAAACAATCGCTATGGCAGTCAAAAAAGACCTCGCATTCATTCAAACCAGTGGTGTAGGCCTTGAAGAAACTCATGGCATCATTGGAAAAATAAGTGACGACTTAAGACAGGCAGGCATAAACATTTCAGGCATATTAACCATTACATCAAGCATTCTACTGTTTGTAGATTGGAACGAAAAAGAAAAAGCCCTAAAGCTTATTAGAACTTCATTAAAAACACGTTAAAGAGATGGGAAACTTGAATCAAGGTAAAAATAGGCGAATAAAACGAATATTTCAACAAGATAACCGCGCAATAATTGTTCCCATGGACCACGGCGTAACAGTTGGCCCAATCCAAGGCATCACTAACATGCAACAAACAATCAACCAACTTGTTAAAGGCGGCGTTGACGCAGTTCTCATCCACAAAGGCATAGTAAAAACGGTTGACACCATAGATACAGGTTTAATCGTTATGCTTAACGGCATGTCAAATCTTAATCCAAACATGAACAACAAAACTCAGGTCTGCAGCGTAAAAGAAGCCACACGCATAGGCGCAGACGCAGTTGCCGTACACGTAAATATAGGTGCCCAAGATGAAGATAAAATGTTATCCACCCTCGGAAAAGTAGCTGAAGAATGCGAAAGCTTCGGTTTACCACTTCTCGCCATGATGTACCCCCGAGGACCAAAAATCACAAATGAACACGCACCAGAAGCAGTAGCACACGCAGCACGAATTGGCGCAGAATTGGGCGCAGACATAATCAAAACCAATTACACAGGAACAATAGAATCTTTTAAACAAATTACAGAAAGCTGTCCAGTCCCAGTTCTCATCGCAGGTGGACCAAAATGCAAAAACACAGAAGATCTTTTACAAACCACAAGCGACGCACTTAAAGCGGGCGCATCAGGGCTCTCAATGGGACGCAACGTGTTTCAATGGGATAACCAAGCATTAATTACAAAGGCACTTTCAACAATTGTACACAAAGGTGCATCCGTAGAGCAGGCAAAAAAAATTCTTGGTGAAAAAACTTGAAAGAATTCTGGATAGAAATCAGCAAAAATGACCAAATACCTATTAATCTTATCAATCAATACTTCGACGCAAAAATTGAAGGCGACACAGCCACTTTTTTGGCAACAAAACAACAACACACCATTTTATCACCATCAACTGAAAATTTTGAAACACTAGATGTCAAAAATAAAATCTTAAAAATTTGCATCTCTGATAAGGAAACAGAGAATCTAATTGTAAAAGCCGCCGAAAAAGGCGCAGATTATCTGATAATTAGCACGACAAACTGGCGCATTATACCATTAGAAAACCTTATTGCACGAATTAAAGGAAAAAGTAAACTAATCGCAGAAGTAACCACAGCTGAAGAGGCAAAAGTTGCACTTGAAACCTTAGAATTAGGAACAGACGGAGTCTTACTCAAACCCTCTCAACCTGAAGAGTTACTAAAAACCATTGCAATTGTCAAGCCTGAAGCTTTAAGGCTTGAAATGACTACTGCAAAAATTGTTTTCACTAAACCAATTGGCAACGGTGCACGTGTATGTGTTGACACATGTGATTTGATGACACAAAATGAGGGCATGCTTGTTGGAAGTCAAAGTGCAGGCTTATTTTTAGTAGAAGCAGAAGTTAATGAGAACCCATATGTCGCGTCACGACCATTTAGAGTTAACGCAGGCTCTTTATCTATGTACACTTTAGGTAATTTACAAACTACACGTTATCTTCAAGAGTTCAAAGCAGGCGATGAAGTGGTAATTGTTAATCATGAAGGAAAAACACGTAAAGCAAACGTGGGTAGAATAAAAATCGAGGTTAGACCATTAATACTTATTGAAGCACAAGTTGAAGACAAACTAATCAAGACCATTCTACAAAATGCAGAAACTATCCGTGTAGTCACTCCTAAAGGATCCAAACCAGTTACTGAACTTAAACAAGGTGATGAAGTGATAGTTCATCTTACAGCAAAAGGTGGTAGACATTTCGGTACCAGTGTACCCGATGAAACAGTGATTGAAAAATGACACCGAATATTTGTGTTTCAATAAAACCAAAAAATATTCAAGAAGCGTTAAGTCTAATAGAAAAAGCTGAGGCTGCCAAAGCAAATTTTATTGAAGTTCGTCTTGATGACCTAGGAGAGAAAACAAATCTAGGAGATATATCATCTTCAACAAAAATTCATCTTATTGCTACAAACAAGTTGCCAAGTGAACAGGGGAGCTACATTGGAACACCAATGCAACGTTTGCAGACTTTGATAAATGCGGCAAATAATGGTTTTCAATATGTTGATTTAGACCTATCAACTGTAGGTCTAGAAAAGCAAATTGTTGACTTGAAAGGATTAGGTGTAAAAATTATTTGTTCCTTTCACAATTTTGATGACACATTTAACAGTCAAGAAATGCGAGATATTTTAGATCGGGAAATAAACAGTGGTGCAGATGTCTGTAAAATCGTTAGCACTGCAAAGCAAGTGCAAGATAATCTAACTGTGCTCAATTTTGTCTCAGAAAACGCTGTTAAAACTCGGTTAGTATGTTTCTGTATGGGTGAATATGGTAGGATTTCGCGGCTACTTTCACCTGTTTTTGGCGCATTTTTCACTTTTGCCTCTTTAGGGCAAGATAACGAGACTGCGCCTGGACAAATAAGCATAAATGAAATGAGAACTGTCTACTCTTCATTGAGGCAATGACTGTGGCTATTTCAGGAAAAACACGTATTTATGCAGTTATTGGTGATCCAGTAGAGCATTCGTTAAGTCCTGTAATTCAAAACGCCGCATTTAACGCATTAAACATAAATGGTGTCTATACAGCATTTAGAGTAAAGTCCTCAGATGTCGCTACTGCTTTGTCGGGTATACGGGCTTTAGGTGTTTTGGGTTTGAATGTTACTATGCCCCATAAAGAAGCGGTAATATCATATTTAGATTGGATAGATGAGCCAGCAAAGTTTCTAAATTCAGTAAATACTATCCATAATAAAGATGGAAAAATGTTAGGTTACAGTACTGATGGCATAGGCGCGCTTAGAGCACTTAGAGAAAATGGAGCCGCCCCATGTGGAAAAAAAGTATTGATACTCGGAGCGGGTGGAGCAGCACGAGCCATTGCGTACTCACTAATTCAGGAAGCAGATGAACTTGTTGTTCTCAACCGCACAGTTTCAGAAGCAGAAAAATTATCAGAAATATTAAAACGTAAATTTAACAAAAAAATCAGCACTGGATCACTTTCACCAGAAGTCATTAAAGAAAAAATCAAAAACACCGACATTCTACTAAATACAACATCTGTCGGAATGACACCGAACATAAACCAAAGCGTAATTACACCAGATATTTTGAAGACTGACTTGACAGTTATGGATATAGTTTACAATCCATGCGAGACTCAACTTATCAAAGATGCTAAAGCAGTTGGCGCCAGAGTTGTAAATGGAATAGAAATGCTAATTTACCAAGGCGCGGCAGCGTTTGAAATTTGGACAGGTCAACAAGCTCCAGTGCAAGTTATGAGAGAAGCAATTTTAGAACAAAACGTTGGAGTATAATTTGTATGAGAGAAGAAGCATCAGCGTTAGCTCATGGCGCAGCAACAATTGTTAACGCCATATCCACTATGAAGGGGGCAGCTTTTGGTGTTGACCTTTATACTAAGGCTCAGGTAAAATTAACTGATGAACCGCAGGTTATTGAGTCTGAAATTATGTCTGATAACACAGAGAACCCTGCTTTAATTCAAAAGACTGTCGCGGCAGTTCTTAAGCGTTTCAATTTAGAAAAAGAGTTTGGTGCGAAAGTTAAAACGTGGAGTAATATACCCATTGCCAGAGGGTTAAAGAGCAGCAGTGCAGCTGCTAACGCTGTAGCTCTTGCAACATTGAGCGTTTTAGGAGAAACACTTGAGGATTTGGAAATTGTAAAATTAGGTGTTTTGTCAGCTTTTGAAGCAAAAGTTACCATTACAGGCGCATTTGATGATGCATGTGCATCATATTTTGGCGGTTTAGTAATAACGGATAATTTAAATTGCAAACTTGTAAAACAAGAGGCACTAGATGATAAGGAATATGTTGTTTTATTTCAAGTTCCACCCAAAAAAATGTACACTATAAACACGGATGTCAACAAGCTTTCAACAATTAAACCGCAAATTGAAGAAGCATACAACATGGCTATGAATGGAATGCACTGGGAGGCGTTAACATTAAATGGACAATGCTATTCGACAGCGTTTGGGTTTAATGATGAAATCGCCACATCTGCGTTAGCTGCTGGAGCAAGAGCTGCGGGATTGTGCGGTAAAGGACCTACAACTACAGCAGTTGTTTCTAAAGATTATGTAGAGCAGGTTAGGGCTGTCTGGCAAAATTTTGAAGGGGAAGTTATACAGGCAAGTTTGAATCATGAAAAAGCTAAGGTAGTTACATAATGGTCAATGTAACGGTTAAGTCAATAGACAAATTACAGGGCGTTTTAACTGCGCCAGCATCGAAATCGTATACTCAGCGCATGCTTATAGCGACTGCACTTTCTGATGGGACCGGGGAAATTATAAATCCGCTCTTATCAGAGGACACTTGGGCTACTTTCCGAGCAGTTACAGCACTTGGTGTTCAAGTACAGGAAAGCACGGGTTGTTGGAAAGTTAAAGGTACAAGAGAGCTAAAAGCTGCTGACTTTATAGATGTAGGTGAGTCAGGGGCAACTTTACGGTTTATGATTCCCATTGCCGCCTTAGCTTTAGGGCGCTCAACATTTTTGTTATCCCCCTCGCTTAAACGCAGACCAATTGAACCATTATTATCAAGCCTAAAAACGCTTAACGTAGAGGCTTACCCAAAACAGATTAACGATTTTCAAACAATAGCAGTAGAAGGAAAAGAAGAGCTACTAGGCGGAAAAACTTGCATCTCGGGCAATGTTAGCAGCCAATTTATAAGTGGTCTAATGTTCGCTTACCCAATGGCTAAGACAGATACTGAAATACAAGTTACAACACCGCTAGAATCCAAAGACTACGTCAAAATGACACAAGAAGTTCTATCGACGCACAACATTGAGGTACAGATAAGTAATGACTACCGCCATATTCACATTCCAAGCAGACAAACTTTCAAACAAGTTAACAGCAGTAAAGTACCAGGAGATTTTTCCTCAGCCGCATTTCTTCTAGCCGCAGCAGCCATTACTAACTCGAGTGTGAAGATAGATAATCTAGATTGTAAAACAGTGCAAGGTGATAGGGCAATTTTGGATATTCTTAAACAGATGGGTGTTAATGAAAAAATCTATGATAATAGCATAGAGATTCAGGGTGTAGACGGTTTATTGAAAGCTGTTGATATTGATGCAGAGAATATTCCTGATCTTGTACCGATATGTACAGTATTAGCCTGCTATGCAAATGGGCAATCAAAAATTTTTAATGCCCAACGCTTAAAGTTTAAAGAATCTGACAGGTTAGCTACTATCTATAAAGAATTAACAAAAATGGGCGCTTCAATTAACATGGATGAGTCAAGCTTAACCATAAAAGGTCCCTGCAAACTTGAGGGTACCATTATAAATTCACACAATGACCACCGAATAGCCATGGCCTGCACCGTTGCTGCCCTAAAGGCAAAGGGAAAAACCACCGTTAAAAATGCTGAATGCATCAGAAAGTCTTATCCATCCTTCTACAATGATTTAACAAGTATAGGAGCTGAAATCAGTGACGGGAAACTCGTTAGGTAAAGAATTTAGTATAACCACATTTGGAGAAAGCCACGGCAAAAACGTTGGCATACTCATTGACGGCTGCCCCGCTGGGCTACCGCTTTCAGAAGAGGATTTCCAAGAGGAACTTGATCAGAGAATCCCAGCCCAACACGATATTGTCTCAGCGCGTATTGAAAAAGATACAGCAAAAATTTTAAGCGGCATATTTAACGGCAAAACCACAGGTGCTCCTATAACAATCATTGTAGATAATAAAGAGACAAAAACCAGTGATTATGATCAAATCAAAGATTCGCCAAGACCTAGCCACTCCGATTATCCGGCTCACATCCGTTACGGCGGCTTTAATGATTATCGTGGAGGAGGAAGATTCTCAGGTCGCGTTACAGTTGCCCTCATATTAGCAGGGACAATTGCTAAAAAACTCTTGACCCTATATGGCATTGACGTTTTAGCCTACACCCGTTCAATAGGTAAAATTAGATCTGAGAAAAAACTTGGTTTCGCTGAAATACGCAAAAACCGCAATATAGCAGCTACAAGATGCCCAGATCTAGTTTGTGCTAAAGAAATGGAGACAGCTATTATTGCAGCTAAAAATGCAGGAGATAGCATTGGCGGAATAATTGAGTGTATTACCCTAAATATGCCCACGGGTATAGGAGAACCATTATTTGACGCGTTAGATGCTGATTTAGCTAAGGCACTGTTTGGAATTTCTGCAGTAAAAGGAGTAGAATTCGGTGCAGGGTTTGCTGCTGCTGAAATGTTGGGTTCTCAAAATAATGATGAATTCACAGTGAAAAATGGCAAAGTTGAGTCAGTTACTAATAATTCAGGAGGCATATTAGGTGGCTTGAGTAGCGGTATGCCAATCATTCTCAGAGCAGTAATTAAACCGACACCGTCTATTAGTAAAGAACAAAAAACTATCAAGCTTTCAACCATGGAAAACACGACATTAAGTGTAAAGGGCAGACATGATCCATGTATTGTACCTAAAGCAGTACCAGTAGTTGAAGCTGTTGTTGCGATAACTTTAGTTGACCATTTGATACGCGCAGGATACATTCCCAAAATACTTAGAAAACAGAAGAAGGAGAAATA
>JAITBW010000041.1 GCA_031283385.1 Nitrososphaerota archaeon | reverse complement strand
GTCGCAAAATGTTGAAAATCACGATAAAGTACGGGGCATGTTCTTTGAGCGAGCCGCTAAATCGGTAAAAAACATGAAAAAATCCTGTCGTCTCCCTAAACGTGAACACTCTCAAAAGTGTTTTAACGACGCATATTACGTACTCTTGGCTCTATTAATGTCCATATCCATTTGGTGAATTCATCAAGATTCTTTGTTTGGATATATACATCACCCGGACCAGTAATTTGAGTTACCAACCCTTCGTCACTAAGTATAGTTTCTTTTAAGCCGCCGAATTTGGTGACTTTATAACTACATGTATCACTAAAACCTACAAGATGAAAGTTGTCAACAATCAATGTTTGTCCAGCCTTCAACGTTTGTACATCAATAGCGCCAAAAGTGTTTATAAACAGAGGACCATTGCCAGTCGCTTTTATCATAAATAAACCATTACCAAACAGTCCTTTAGTGAAACCTTCCCATTTAACATCTAAGTTAACCTGAGAAGGGGAAGCGACATAGGAAGATTTTTGGATTATGTACCCTCTGTCTGGCGTAACATCAAGCTGTGCAATATCTCCAACGGGAGCGGATACAAGTGCAACATCTCCAGATCCTTTTGCTGCAACATAATCATTAACCCAAAATGATTGCCCACCGATAATACTTAAACTTAAGCTTCCAAGCAGACTTTTCTCGCGTTTACGCGTATGAACCTCAATTGCGGGATCCATATATGTCATGGCACCAGATTCAGCTGTGATTGTCTCACCTTGATTAAGGCTAACGACAAGCATAGCATACGATGGTTTGTATTTTACTTCAAACTTCACGTAAGTTCCTTCTATTGTAAATGTTTATAGTTTCTATCTTAACTTATTGATATAAAACTATCTATAATAGTTGCAAGGTAATTTACCATATACACAGATAACAAGTTTCTAAATTGCCTAAAATTATAAAGCTACATAAGAAAAATTTTTGTATAAAAAAATATTAAAGCAAAACATGGTCATTTTAAGCAATCTGGATTTGTTTTATTATCTGCTGTATTTGCTCTTTTGTCAGTCTATTGCCTTTTTGGTTTTTTATATAATCAG
This sequence comes from Nitrososphaerota archaeon, assembly GCA_031283385.1. Taxonomy (GTDB): domain Archaea; phylum Thermoproteota; class Bathyarchaeia; order Bathyarchaeales; family Bathycorpusculaceae; genus Bathycorpusculum. Next base: position 2,420 of record JAITBW010000041.1, on the reverse strand, counting down.
GTAACTGTTGAATTCTAAGAACTGTAACAACTGGATTGTTAACGCTTAGATTAGCACGCGTATTGGTAAAAACAAGTATACCTTCAACCCAAATGTTGTGACCACGGAAAAGTAGAGATGAATCAAGAACCCTTTTAATTTTTTGAGCATTATTTTTTGCCTGTATACTTGGGTTGTTTTTTATTTTTTTTCCAGGTCGTTGCCATTGGTTATCATTGCAAATAATTTTGCCGCTCCAATTTTTAGTTTCCAGAACATAAATACCAGTTGGACCTAAAACTATATGGTCTATATCTCCTCCTCCGCTTTTTAGATATACACCATTCATAAGATAGTATTCATCGTTTAATCTGCTTGTTAATGTCTTAATTACAGCTTTTTCACCCTGTCTTCCACCCTTGTAAATATGATATTTACGTTGATAATACCGAAAAGTTAACAGCAAGACTAGGGATATTACAAAAAAGACTGCTTCAATTATTATGTCAATGTCGAGTATGTTGAATATGATGTTGTATGTTGTTAGTGTTAGAATTAAGATAGAGAATAGTAAGCTTAGGATTGCTCGGCTTAGGTATTTTCTTGTTTGATTTTTTAGATAGTTGCTAGATCCGTCTGTTTTTCGCATATGGGTTGCCTTAATGGTCAAATAAGTGTCCTTATATTTTACTGTAATGTTGTGATTTAAGTGATATTTTAAGTCTATATATGGAAATTAGTGTGAGATGTAGTGGTTTTGCGTCTTTTTGTTCAACATAACACATGCTTATGTGGGTAAAACGTTTATATTCTTGTCTGATTTTTGCATTACTCTAATATAAAGAAACAATTCTATCATAAGTAGGGATTTACATGGCATATTTAACTACAACAGGTTCAGGACAACCCGTCCTTATCCTTAAGGAAGGAACAACACGAAATAGAGGAAAAGAAGCGCAAAAGAATAACATTATGGCTGCTCGAGTAATTGGTGAAGTTTTAAAGACTACATTAGGGCCAAGAGGCATGGATAAGATGCTTATTGACAGTCTTGGTGATATCACTATAACTAATGACGGCGCGACTATTCTAAAAGAGATTGATGTAGAGCATCCAGCAGCGAAAATGATGGTTGAGATTGCGAAAACTCAAGATGACATGGTTGGCGATGGAACTACAAGTGCAGTTATTCTTGCAAGTGAGTTGCTAAAGAAAGCGGAGGAATTATTGGACCAAAATATTCATCCAACTATTCTAGTAAGTGGCTATAGAAAAGCGGCTCAGAAGGCAATTGAATTGATAAGAGAAATTGCTGAACCATTAGATATTAACGATCGCAAAACTTTACTTAAAGTAGCATTAACTTCAACAAGTAGCAAATCTGTCGGCAGCGCGAGAGATCATCTTGCAGAAATCTCCATAGATGCTGTAAAGCAAATTGTGGAGGAACGTGGAGGCAAAACAATTGCTGACATTGACAACATTCAAATTATAAAGAAAACAGGCAAAAGCCTACTTGAAACACAATTAGTTAAAGGAATAATTGTTGACAAAGAAGTTGTCAACCCAGGCATGCCAAAAATGAAAGAAAACGCAAAAATTGCACTTCTTGACTCACCACTTGAAATTGAAAAAACAGAAATTAGCGCAGAAATCAGAATAAAAGACCCACTCCAAATGAAAGCATTTCTAGACCAAGAAACTGATATGCTAAAAGAAATGGCAGATAAACTAAAAGCCGTAGGCGCAGATGTCATCTTCTGCCAAAAAGGCATAGATGATATGGTACAACACTTCCTAGCAAAAGAAGGCATCATAGCAGCGCGACGTGTAAAAGAATCAGACATGGAAAAACTTGCACGTGCAACAGGCGCAAGAATAAGCAGCGACCTTGATGATCTAAAGAAGGAAGACCTAGGAAAAGCAGGCTTAGTTGAAGAACGCAAAATCGGCGATGACAAAATGATTTTTGTTGAAAAATGCAAAGACCCACACAGCGTCGCAATTCTACTCCGCGCAGGTTTAGAACGCATGGTTGACGAAGCTGAACGTGCAATGACTGACTCACTCTCAGTGGTATCAGATGTTGTTGAAAATAACAAAATAGTACCAGGCGGCGGTGCAGTAGAAATTGAAATTGCAAAAGAACTACGTAAATACGCCACAAAAATTGGCGGACGCGAACAACTCGCAGTTGACGCATTTGCAAACGCCATGGAAGTAATCGCAAGATCACTAGCCGAAAACGCAGGTCTTGAACCAATTGACATAATAACCCAACTACGCTCAGCACACGACACAAAAGGCAACAAAAACACAGGCATAAACATTTACGAAAACAAACTACATGACAGCATCAAAAACGGCGTCATAGAACCAATAATGGTAAAAGAACAAGCAATCAAATCAGCAGCCGAATCAGCAGCCATGATACTACGCAT
>JAITBW010000032.1 GCA_031283385.1 Nitrososphaerota archaeon | reverse complement strand
GTCGCAAAATGTTGAAAATCACGATAAAGTACGGGGCATGTTCTTTGAGCGAGCCGCTAAATCGGTAAAAAACATGAAAAAATCCTGTCGTCTCCCTAAACGTGAACACTCTCTATTTTTTTTAAAAAAATTCTTATTAATAATGAGAAAATGTTTTTCTTTTTTGCTGTTGGTGGTGGTTTATTGTGTAGGATTTTTGTTTCTGTTGCTGTTTCTAAGGCTACGACGCCTGGAAGTTTTTTTCCCATTAAGGCTTCTACTAATGCTCCGCCGGCGGTGCTAATGTAGCTGATTTTGCTTGTCAAGTTGTATTTGTCGAGTGCTGCAATGGTGTTTCCTCCGCCTGCTAGGCTGGATGTTTTGCTATTAGCGATTGTTTCAAAGATTGTTTTTGTGCCATAGCAAAAGTTGTTGTTTTCATATACTCCAAGTGGGCCGCTTACAACAATTGATTGTGCTGTTGAGATTATTTCTACGTATTTTTCTACGGTTTTTGTGCCGATGTCGAAAATTGGGTGTTCTGAGGGTAAGTTGTTTACGAGAACTTCGACGCGTTCGCCGTTGATGTTTAATGCTACGTCAGTAGGTAGGATAATTTTGTCGGAGTAGTGTTCGAGTAATGTTTTTATTCCAGGTATAAGGTTTAGCAGTTCTTTTTTTTCCAGAAAATCCATTGTTCCTTTGCCTAATTTTAGATCTTTGGCGGTCATGAAAAGTTGTGATATTATGCCGCCTAGCAAAAGTTTGTCAGCTACATTATTGTTTAGTATATATTTGCTGATTTCTAAACTGTCATCTGCTTTTGCTCCGCCCATGACGTATATGCAAGGGTGCTGTGGGTTTTCTAGGACAGTGTTTAATTGTGTAAGTTCGCGTTCCATGATGCGCCCAGTGGCGCTAGGTAAAATGGTTGTAAATCCGACCATTGAGACATTGTCGCGATGTGCGACGGAGAAGGCATCATTAACAAATATGTCTGCTAAGGGTGCAATGTTTTGTATTAGAGCTGTTTTTGATTGTTGTTCAGGGGTGCCTTTTTTTGTTTCTTCAGACCAGCTGCGTACGTTTTTTAAAACGATGATTTCTCCTTCTTGGAGTTGTTTTATAGCGTTTTGGGCTGTTTCGTTAAAGAGATCATCGATATATTTTACAGGATGTTGAAGTATTTTTTCTAGAATGTCTGTGTGTTGTCTAAGGTCAGTGTAGTCAGGTTCGCCTATGCGTCCTTGATGAGATAGGACAACTACTTTTGCGCCTTTTTCTATTAATTCTTTAAGAGTGGATTGGGCGTGTGCGTGTATGCGCATACTATTTGTGACCTGTTTTGTTTGTGGGTTAACTTCTGAGTTAAAGTCTACGCGTACAATTACTGTTTTGTTTTTTACATTGAAGTCATTTAGAGTCTTGAAGTGTACCATGTTCACACGCGCTTTTTAGGTAGCTATGGGTAAAGAAGGGTTATTTAAATTTTATTTGCAGGGTATAATCATAAATTGGCTTTTTTGCCAACATATTCTATTAAGTCTATCATTCGGTTGCTAAAGCCCCACTCGTTATCATACCATGCGAAAATTTTTATGAAATTACTTTTTTCGCCAAGTACCATTGTTAATTGTGAATCAAATACGGCTGAGTAAGAATTATGTAAGACGTCACTTGACACAATTGGGTCTTCGGTATATTGTAATATGCCCTTTAATGAGTCCTCTGCAGCCTCTTTCATTACTTGATTGACTTCTTCTTTTGTAACATCTTTGTTTAGAACCGCAGTTAGGTCAACAATGCTTACATCAGGTGTTGGTACACGTAAAGAGATTCCGTTCATTTTTCCTGAACATTGTGGTAGTACTAAATCGATTGCCTTTGCGGCGCCTGTGTTTGTTGGGATAATGTTAATTGCTCCGGCACGTGCTCTGCGTGGGTCTTTGTGTACTAGGTCTTGTATACGTTGGTCATTTGTGTAGCTGTGGCATGTTGTCATGAGGGCTTTTTCGAGGCCAAAGTTGTCTGCTAGGACTTTGCTTATTGGGGCTAAGCAGTTAGTGGTGCAACTAGCATTGCTAAGTATGTTGTGTTTTTCGTTATCATAATTTTTTTCGTTAACGCCGAACACGAATGTTGCGTCAGGGTTTTCTGCGGGTGCAGAGATAAGGACTTTTTTTGCTCCGGCTTGGAGATGTTTGGATGCGCCTTCGCGATTAGTAAATAGACCAGTTGATTCCACGGCTAAGTACACTTCTAAGTCTTTCCATGGTAGTTGAGTTGGATCTTTTTGGGCTAAAACTTTTAGTTTTTTATTATTGACGATAAGGTCAGTGCCGTCTACTTCAACTGTTCCGGGGAATCTTCCGTGTACAGAGTCATATTTGAGCAGGTTCGCATTAGTTTTTGCGTCAGCTAGGTCATTTATAGCTACAAATTCTATGTTTGTGTTACGTTCAAGTGCAGCTCGGTATAAAAGTCGGCCTATGCGGCCAAACCCGTTAATCCCAACTTTGATCATATGGTTCACTGTAAGGAGATTATTTAGCTAACATAATTAAATTTCGTATGATTAAGCATAATTGGATACTTACCAGAAAACAATACAGCCGCATCTATTTTTAGAAGCTATTAGGGGGCAGTTGCTTGTTGAAAAGAAGAAGTAACTGCTCGAAATACGTGCTTATTGTTGTTAAAATGCTTGTGAGGGGGATTGTTAAAATTACGTATTTAGAACAGGTCAAACAAATATGTTTAAGTAGACATTAATGGTTTTACTAAAAGTTAGTAATAGTCGAAAGTTACATATACTGAAAAGCAAAAATAGAAGGGGTATTAATTGAAGCCGTTAAACTCAAAGAGTAAATTATTGGCAGCAATAACAGTATTATTATGTGCCTTTATGGCATTATCAATAGTAGTGCCTCTGGCAAATGCGTTAAACACTCCAACTTTGTCGTCTAACTCTGGCGCGGTTAGTGAAGTAATTACAGTTTCTGGTAGGGGTGCCTCAGCAGAGGATAATGTTTCGATTTACTGGGATAATGTTAGTGATAATGTTCTATTGGGTACAACCAGTAGTTCTGGAGTAGCGGGTATTTATAGTGTAAATGTTACCATTCCAAGGGAAGCCTCTACAGGTAAGCATTCTATAATTGTAATGGATGGTACGGAGTCAAGTAGTGTTGAATTTACTGTTGAGGCGAAAAGTAGTAGTAGCGGGACATTGCCGACAGAGATTTTGATTTTTGGTATAGTTGCTGTGATTATAGCAACTGGTTTTGTTGGGGAGTTTTTAACAAAGAAGGCGGGTATTCCGATATTTATTATTATTATACTTATAGGGATTATTTTGGGGCCTGTTTTAGATATTTTTCCGCGTGATAATTTATTGTCGATTTTGCCGATTTTTGCGACTTTGACTTTGTTAATGGTGTTGTTTTATGCTGGTTTGGGTTTGAAGTCTCAATCAGTTGTTTCAATTGGTGGGCGTGTGGTTGTTCAAACGACTATCTATACGTTAGCTAGTATAGCTGCAATTGGTGCGCTTGGTTATTTTGCGTTGGGTTGGGATTTATTGCAGTCGTTTATTTTTGCGTCGATAATAGGTGGTGAAATTACAGCTGCGGTAATTGTGCCGTTGAGTGCTACAATGAAGCTTAAAGAGAAAACTGTGGCGTTTTTAACAATGGAGTCTGCGTTAAGTTCAGTTTTTTCTGTTGTTATTTTCTCAACGTTAATTGATATTCATATTAATCCCAATAGTAGCGGTCTGTCTAGTGCTGTTTCAGGTATAGCTATGCAGTTTTCCACAGGTATCGTTGTAGGGCTTGTTTTGAGTTTATTATGGGTGTACATTTTATATCGTTTCCAGAAGCACAAGTTTACTCACGTTTTAACAATAGGTCTTGTTTTAGCAACGTATAGTATAACTGAGGTTCTCTCAGGCAGCGGGATTTTAGCAGTTCTAGTTTTTGGTATAGTTTTTGGTAATTATCACTTAGCTAGTAAGCTTTTAAAAGTGAAAATGAATCTGGATAATTTGCAGAGTCAGCTTAAAGGGTTTTATGAAGAGATATCTTTTCTTTTAGAAACATTGTTTTTTGTCTCTCTAGGTTTGATCTTTGTAATAGACAAGCGCTTTTTACTATTCGGTGTAATGTTTACTGTAGTACTGCTTATAATGAGGCTATGTTCGGTAAAAGTTTCAACGTTCAAAAATAGTTTATCACAACAGAAAAGCATTATTACACTTATGTGTGCCTTAGGATTAACACCTGCCACACTTGCAATTCTAACTGTTACATATAACCGTGAATTTCCCGATAAATTACAGTTAGCAGATACATTTGTAAGCGTTATAACCTGCGTAATTATTTT
>JAITBW010000014.1 GCA_031283385.1 Nitrososphaerota archaeon | reverse complement strand
GTTACGTAGTTGGTTGAATAGTGAAGAGTTTTTATAGATTTCACTAAAACTCTGTTGATGTATGTTACCAGCTTTAAGTGGTAAAAAGCCGCACCCGTAAACTTCGCCTATGTGACTTATAAAACAAAAACCGTTGCCTGCCATACAGCCTCTCCCACCTCCACGATTCGTGTTTTGAGCTGTACTCGCAGTATGTTGTTGGCGCTGAGCTATAATTCGGCTATATTGGGGGGCGCAGGTTACTTTAATTGGAATTTGTGATGTTAAGCTTGCAGTATATATTGCCTGCAGGGTTTCCTCGTATTGTTCAGGCGTTATTTCCATTTGTATTTTTCCTCTGCCTGTAGGAACTAGCATAAATACGTCCCATTCTACGGCGTTTAGGTCTGTTGCTAATTTTAGAATGTTAAACAAGTCGGCAATGTTGTGCTGTGTTACTGTAGTGTTTATGCGAAAAGGCATCTGCTCTGCGCGTGCTAAGGTCATGTTATGTATGGCTAAGTCAAAAGCACCGGGAACCATGCGAAAGTTGTCGTGAACTTTAGCGGAGGCACCGTCTAGGCTTAGGGAGATCATTTTTACGCCTGAAGTTTTCATTTTTTCAATAATTTGAGGTGTTATATTACTGCCGCTTGGGGACATGACAACACGCAACCCTTGGTCTGATGCGTATTTTGCGATGTCGAAAATGTCCTCGCGTTGTAAGGGGTCGCCGCCGCTGATTATAAATATGGGTTTACAGAACGCGGCAATTTGATCTATCATGTTGTATGCTTCTTTTGTTGTTAACTGTTTAGGGTCTGCCTGTTTTTGTGCTTGAGCGCGACAGTGTTGGCAGGCATAGTTGCATGCACGTGTAGATTCCCAAACAATCACATGTGGAAATAATGCTGCAGTGCTTAAATGTTCAGTATTATCATGACGATGAGGGTTAGTCATGTTGTTTATCAACAGGTTGTTGGGTTTCTTTTTCTGTTAGATAGCATGCGGGGTCTTGTGCCCAGATGTCGTTGTAGACGGCTTCGGGTCTAACGCGTAGGTTTCCGTTGCATATGTTGAGAAAGTTGCATATGGAGCATTTTCCTTTTAGGAGGCTTTTTCTGTTACGTAATTGTTGTAGAAGGGGTTCATTGTTGTCCTGCCATATTTGGCTAAATGGTTTTTCTCGTATGTTGCCAATGTTGTAGTGTTGCCAGAATTGGTCAGGATGGACGTATCCGTTAAAGTCTACGCAGCCTATGCCTTGTCCGGAGCTATTTCCGCCATTTAGTTGTAAGAGTTGCATAATTTGTTTAGCGCGTTCAGGGTCTTTTTCTTTAGTTTTAAGGTAAATGTATGCGGCGTCAGCGTGGTTATCAACAGTTAGTATTTCTGTGTCTAATTTTTTTTGTTGAAACTCTTCAGCTTTAGTTAGTAATAAGTCCATAAATTGGCGGGACTGTTCATGTGTTAAGTCGTCTTTAGCTATATTGGTGCCTCTGCCGGCGTAGGCTAAATGGTAGAAGCAGACGCGAGGAATTTTTTCAGTTTCTATAAAGTCAAAAATTGCGGAAACATCGTCATAATTATATTTACTAACAGTTAATCGTAAACCTGTCCTTATGCCCGCACTTATACAATTGCGAATACCCTCAACAGCTCGCTCAAACGCGTCAGGTGCACCACGAAACTTGTTATTAGTTTGACCCACACCATCTAGACTTACACCTACGTAGTGAAAGCCTACTTGTTTTATTTTTTCTGCAGTTTCCGTAGTTATAAGAGTCCCATTTGTTGACATAACAGGACGTATGCCCAAGTTGGAGGCAAATTTTGCTAATTCAAAAAGGTCATGGCGCATTAAGGGTTCGCCGCCGGAGAATAGTAATACGGGAACGTTAAAGGCGGCAAGGTCTGAGATGAAATGTTTTGCTTCTTCAGTAGAGAGCTCATTTGGGTATAGTTTATTTTCTGACTGCGAGTAACAGTGCATACAGTGTAAATTACATTGTCTTGTAGAATTCCACACAACAACAGGTCGTTTATGTGCATCATTACTATAGCGGAGTTTATCCATAGAACCTGGCTGATTACACCATAATTTTGTAATATTTATCACAACATTATACCTCTTCACGTTTAACAGAGTTTTTTAAATCACGCTTACTATATAATATAACATAGTTTTGAATACCAACAGTTTCAGCTAAAAGCTTAATCATCTGCTCTATCATCTGACGCGACTGCGCATGCATAACTGTATACATATTATAATCCCAACGACCAGGAACGGAACTGCGTTCATAACAATGAGTTATCTCTCTAAAAGAAGAAAAATACAAACCCACCTCATCCATACGCTCACAGGACACATTCCAGGCAACCACAGCATTTGCTGTAAAGCCAATACTATTAGGCTTTAAAGTAGCCCCAAACCGCCTAATAACTCCGGCACTCTTCAAATTCTGTAAGCGCACTAAAACTTCTTCAACACGCACACCAACTTTAACAGCTAAGTCATTAAACGGCTGAGACTTTAAAGGAACACCTTGAGCCAATTCTGAAAGTAACATAACATCAATTTTATCCAAAACAAATTCTCCTAAACAATAGTAGTAGTATTAACTAAAAAATTTACATTAATCTTAAACCGCTTAACCGTAGGCAAATTTAAAACATCACTCTGACTCAAATCGGCTCTCTGCAAAATCTCACTTAACATACAAGACAACTCCCGCTCAGTACTCGCCGCTAAGGTAAACCAAACATTATACTCATGCTCCCGCTCATAATTATGCGAAACATTACCAGTACGACTATACTCATTGATAATTAAAGCAACATTTTCAATTTTATCCTCAGGAACACGCAAAGCAACCAGAGTCGTAAAGCTATAACCAGTTTTTGAAAGATCAACAATAGGACCAATCTTACGTATAACACCCATAGCGCAGAGATTCTCAACACGAGAAAGAACCTGCTGCTCAGACACACCCAACCTAACACCTAACTCTTGCCAAGGATTCTCAACTAAAGGAAAATCCTCCTGCAACAACTGCAAAAGACACTTATCAACATCATCTAACATACAAACCTGAAACCCTTTATCAACACCATTAAGAGCTAAATCCACAACCATAAACTCTCACCTATAACCAAACCTAAACAGTTTAAACTACCCACCACAGTCAAATATTAATCTTTACAACTCAACAACATAAATCAAGTCACTAAACTTATGCAACAAACAAAGAAACAACACTCAAATCATAAACAACAAACTACTCATATCAATAATTAACTAATAACAAATTCATAAAATACCCTCAACAGCGTATGCATAAATTGAACATTGAAAAGTAATTAGTACTTTTGCAGATAAACTTTTTATAGTGTAACATTATTTTTGAGGTTAATTGGCGGGTGAGTAACTCCCACCCGTTCCGCCAAGTATAAAACCCGGGGTAGGGAGGATTAAATTGCAGAATAAAACAAAGACTTTAGCTTTAATATCAACGTATGCTGCACTTTATGCAGCTTTGGTCGTTTTTCTTCCAGAAACATCATATGGTCCAGCTCAAGTTCGTATCGCAGATGCGCTAATCGCTACAATACCATTGTTTGGGTTCGCAGGCGTTCTTGGACATACTTTAGGAGTATTCATATCTAACATTTTTTCAACTGCAGGGTTACTTGATTTACTAAACACTATACCGTCATTTATAATGGCATACATAGTCTACTACATATACAAAAAAGCAGGAAATGACTATACCATCATTGTTACATGCCTTGCCTATTCAGCAGTTATTGGAACAACCGTAGGCTGGATGCTATCTTACCTGTATGAACTACCCCTAATTGTAACAATCGCGTACGTTACAGCAGGAAACATTGTTGCAAGTATAATAATAGGCTGGCCACTGTTTAAAATACTTAAAAAAATAGGCATTCAACAGTTAACAAACTCAGAGATAAACAAGGAAAGTAAATAGTGCCATGCAGAAAAATAAAAAATGTGTTATTGTGCTTAGTGGCGGTTTAGATTCTGCTACTGTTGCTTACTGGGCGAAAAGTCAAGATTATAAAATTTATCCAATCGCTTTCAAGTATGGGCAAATAGCTGTTAAAGAAGTTTATGCAGCTCAAAGAGTAGCAGAAGCTCTTGGTGTTGGCGTAAAAGTTGTTGATCTTTCAGCGTTAAGTGATGTTTTTCAATCGTCAGCTCTTGTTAATAGGGATATAGCGTTGTCTGGCGAGTTTTCAGGAGCAAATATTGTGCCGTTTCGTAATGCTATTTTCTTGTCTGTTGCTGTAGCTTACGCAGTTACTGTTGAAGCAAACGAGATTTTTTATGGTGCACATGGGTCAGATGTTGCTTTTTACCCAGATTGCAGAAAAGA
>JAITBW010000003.1 GCA_031283385.1 Nitrososphaerota archaeon | reverse complement strand
CAACAGTTTTTCGAGCGTTTGTACCTATTTCAGCGGCTTCTGCAGGGTGTTCAAGCAAATATAAAAGTGCGTCAGAGAACTGTTTTGAGTTGAATGGTTTAACGAGTAAACCGTTTTTACCTGTTTCAATTGTTTCAGCAATTCCACCTACAGATGTTGTAACTACAGGTAGTCCAGTTGCAAGTGCTTCGAGTATGGCAAAAGGGTGATGTTCATAGAACGTTGAGAAGGCAAAGATGTCTGCGGCTTGGTAAAGTTTAGGCAGTTTCTGGTCGGGATAGTAGCCAGTGAATAGAATGTTATTTTCGACTGCTAAATGTTTAGCGTATGCGTGGAGTTTTGCCATTTCATCGCTTTGTCCTTTACCACTGATAACAAGTTTGACTGTTTTAAACTGTTTAACTACAGTAGCTATTGCTTCGATTAGAGTAAAGAGGCCTTTTCGGGCGTATAGACGCCCTACTGATAGTATTATAGTATCATTTGGGTTTAATCCAAGTTCAGTTTTTATTTTTTGTTTGTCTTTAGCAGGTTGAAATTTGTTGGTATCAACGCCATTGTGAATAACACGAATACGGTTTTCGGGTATATTGTAGTATTTTTTTAGTTCTTGTCGTGTAAAATCGCTAACTGCAATAATACGATTAGCGCGTTTGATCATTCCAACTTCAAAAAATCGTAGGAATCTGTTAAAGCTGACGAGGAATTTTTCGTTTGCATTTAACCTATTGTATGGTTCTCTGCTTATGGCTTCTGCTTCGCCTTTCCATGTTGAGTGAACTGTGCATACTATAGTTTTTCCAAAGTTCTGTGGTATAGCAAAGCTTGGTGTTAGTGGTAACTGTGGGTGTGCAATGTCAATATTTGTGGTGTTATGGATGTTTCCAAGTTTTCGGTAGCTAGCTTCTGCAAACATGTATGATTTTATTATTGGGATTTTTGGAATCTTTTGAAAATATACACTAAGTTGGTTGTTAACTTGTAGATCAACCGTTTGATTTGATCCTGTTATTATATGGGCATTGTAATTATTTTTCATTAATTCACTAGATAGGTAATAGATGTAAGCACCTGTTCCACCTGCTAGTGGCCAGTATTCAGGTGATATAAAGCAGATATTTCGGTTTGTCATTTGTATCTACCTCTTAGTTGTGTTATTGTTGTAATTATAGCACCATTAAACCATGCAATAGAACGGACATAGTAGAGTAGAATTAAGCGCATTGCAGATTTATCTTTGAATTCAACAGCGATTTTCGCTGCAGAATAAACATAGTAAACAGACATTACTAAAAACAGAGCGCAGGATATATACCATAAAAAGTGTAAACGGGGTATTATACCTATCAGAAAAATAGTTATTGTTGCTAAAATCCAGATTGGCTGGATATTCATGCCAACATCAGTGATTTCGTCGCCCTGCGCTAAAGCACCATATTTAAAGTAAAGTCGTAATGTGTTTTTGCCGTATTGCAACTGTTGGCGATAAAATTTTCGAAGAGTAGGACGATTAAAATGATAACATACCGAAGAGGGCTCATATGCGATTTTGTAGCCTTTTAAAGCTAATCTGTAGCCAAATTCTGTGTCGTACTGGCTTGGCATATCTTCTGCCCATCCGCCTACTTCTTCTATAACTGATTTTTTAAGTAACAAATTCATAGTAGCTATACGCTTAGTGTATTTACCAATACGTCGGTAACGTGTCTTAAGCTCATATCCTATGCTTCTTGCCCACGGGTTATCCGTGTTCCAAGTATCAATTGAACCACTAACACCCCCAACATCAGGTTCATCTAAACGAGTAACCAGCTTTTTTAGCCAATCGGGTTCAACTTTAGCGTCAGAGTCCACAAAACCTAAAATCGGGTAAAGCGCAATTTTTTGTGCATAATTATATGCCGCCGGACAATTTAGTGACGTTTGACAAATTTTTACGGGATATTTTTTTGCAAGTTGTATAGTTTTATCCTTTGAACCGCCATCCACTAAAATGACTTCCAAATGATCTAATGGATAATTTTGTGCCAATAATGCTTGCAGACACTCTTCAATAGTTGCCGCGTTATTCATTGAAGATACAATTATTGACACTTTAGGTAGAACATCAGACAATTTTACACCTTCCTTACCCGTGCTGAAACTATGGAGACAAATATTCTAAAACCATCATGCAAATAAACAACACCTGAACTACCATAAGTACGCTGCCTAAAACTTATAGGCACTTCAAATACACGAAAACGGCTCTTAGCGGTTTTCACCAACATTTCCGTCTCGATTTCATACCCACACGACTTCAAATGTTGAATAGCAAGAACATCCCGTTTCATTGCACGATAACCAGACTGAGAATCAGTAACATGAACACCGGTAAACATTTGAATAATTAAATTAAAAAGTTTAACACCAAACATATTGAGTTCTTTTGCATCCACACTTCGTTTAGATAAATATCGCGAACCGATAACAAGATCTGCCTTATTATTTAAAATTGGATAAAGCAACCGCGGCAGTTCTTCAGGACGATGCGAACCATCTGAATCAATAGTTACTACTATATCACCCCTAGCTTTAGCAAAGCCAGCACGTAACCCCATACCTTTGCCGCCATGTATTACCAAACTATACAATCGTACAGGATACAGTTTAGCAACCATAAGAGAATTATCATATGAATGATCGTCAATTACTATAATTTCATAATTTATACCTGTTGATTTCATAATTGCTTGAACACGTTCAATTACGGTTCCTATCGTTTGCACTTCATTATACAAAGGTATTATTATGGAAACCAGCATTTGTTTTGGGTTCATTCTACTTATAACCCTAAATGGAAGAACTTATAAAGTTTGGCTACTCAAGCAGTATAATCAACAGTTAGAGATGAATTGATGTTTAACATGGAACCCAAAAAATTTACGCCAGTAGAAAGCGACAAAAAAATTTGGTTTTCCATGTGGTTCTTAGGAGCAATAATTACTTTTGGATTAGTATTTTTTCCCATGTTTTACCGTCTAATTGAAAACAGAAACAAGCATTTCAAAAAAGAAGAAGAACTTGAAAAACAAGTAATTTGTTATCTACAATACCAAAAGAAAACTGTACCAGAAAAAAGTAAATATCCACACAAAATGAACGCAAAAATTTGGACTGCCGCTATTATTTTGGTTATTCCAGTTTTCATAATCACATATTTGCTGTCTAAAGATTTGGCTATGCACGAAGCTGAACAGGAAAAATTTCTTGCTCAAGCCTTTCCAGAGCGCATATTTATGACACAGACGATACCAATAAAAATGTACGTAACAATTACCATAGTGACACTGGGCTTTGGGATAATCTATTGGCTATACAAAATAGTTAATCAATATAACGCGCATTATAGAGCGCATCTTCAAATAGAGAAAAGAATTTCAAGCTTGATGGAGGAGAAAAAAATTGGCGAATAATGAGTGTAGAGAAAGAAGATTTGTAAGTCACGGTGGAGATGTTTGGGGTTTTTCTAGAAAATACAATATTCCACTTGAAGAAGCACTTGATTTTAGTGGTCCGATTAACCATTTAGGACCCTCACCAAAAGCTATAGAGGCAGTAGAAAAAAATGTTAAACTGATAAAATTTTATCCTGATCCAAATCCTGTTGAATTATGTAAAAGTATTGCAAAATATGTTAATCAGTCAGGTGTGAACGAGGATAACATCATTTTAGGTAATGGTTCAATTGAGCTTATTTACATGATTACAGAAATTTTTTCAAAAACTAACTTTAAAGCGGTAGTGCCAGTACCCTCCTTTACTGAATATGAAAAAGCAGCATTACGTTTAGGTGGTCAAACAATCTATGTGCAGTTATCACCTGATTTCAGTATGGAAAATGAAGAAATCAAAAAAGCCATAACACCTGACACCAAAATTGTTTCCATATGCAACCCACATAGTCCATCAGGCAGATTATACCTTAAAGATGAAATTCTTGATCTGGTAGAATATTGTCAGGAAAAAGAGGTAATTTTTAGCATAGATGAAAATTATATTGAATTTACTGATAAAGAACAAACAGAAACATTGGCAAGCTATGTAAACAGATATGAAAATCTATTTGTCATCCGTTCAGTAACCAAATTTTACGGCATGCCAGGCATACGTTTTGGCTATGGTGTAGCCGCAAAAAGTTTAATCAACAAACTCTTAGATGTACGACAACCATGGAGCATAAACAGCCTCGCAGGATCTGCCACCTTAGCGGCTTTCAGTGATATAGAGTTTATAGAAAACACCAAACGTACAATCGTACAAGAGCGCATAAAACTCACAGAACAACTTAAAGAAATTCCCGGGTTACATGTTTTCCCTTCAGACACGAATTTCTTGCTCGTAAAAATAATCAATAATAAAATTACGTCAACTAAAATTAAAGAAGAAGCCACTAAGTTAGGTATGCTAATTCGAGATTGCTGCACCTTTGTAGGATTAGACAACACATACTTCCGCGTAACTGTACGCTCAGACAAAGATAACCAAAAACTTGTAAATGTAATAAAAAAATTAATGACCACTTAACAGAAAAAAGGTATAACAGGAACAAAGAGCACCTTACATCGTGTTGTAGGGTATTTATCTTTGCGTACCTGTTGTTATTTGGCGTTAAGTCATCAAGAGATTATTTGAGCATATTTTTAGCGCGCGGGTTACCTGCGAATTCCCATGCAATGTTACCTTTCCAAATGTCGCCGAGTTTGGTGATTTTGATTTCTTTGTCATCGATGGTAAGTAAACCTTTTTCTACGAGCCGATTAAGTTGCGATCCAAAGACTTCTTCAGGGTTTTTACCGAATCGCTCTTTGAATTCGATTTTATCAACTGGTAAACGTAGATAGAGTCTGGTCATTACTTTTTGCATCATTTCTTCTGTGGTAGATTCGCTAATTTTGTTTATGGGCAATCTGCCAGCGTTTACTGCGTCCATGTATTGGTCAATATCTTCAATGTTAGAGTAAGAAAAGGTTTCAAAGTAGCCCATAAAGCAACCTGCGCCTGTGGTTAATTGTGCTGCAAAAGGCCAGCCATTAAGACAAGATTCTTTGAAGTGCCAAGGTTCACGAGAGAATCTATCATGCCCAACAGCTTTGTATCCTGCATCGGTTAACATTTGATAAGCTGTTAGATACATTTGTGTCTCATGTTCCACATTGCCTGGTGGAGGCATTTTGCCTGCTTTTATTTGTGTATCTAAAATGGTACCAGAGACAACTTCTAAGGCGTAAACGTCAACTTCAATGTCTAAATCTATGCATTTTTTTAGTGTGTCTATCCAAGATTCCATAGTTTGACCTGGTAGGTTGTAAAGTATGTCTGCACAAACGCACATACCTAGTTTTCGTGCAAGCTTAATTGCTTCTTCAACTTGTTCTGCTGGATCGGGTAAGCAGAAGGCTTTTCGCAAAGTGTTATCGAAAGTTTGTGCGCCCATGTCCATTTGGAAGGTGCCGTACTCGGCAAGTTTTATAATTTTGTGGCGGTCAAAGCTTTTTGAGGAACCGGTAACTTTTATAAAATATTCATCAGTTACGTTGAAGCGTGCTTTGCAATATTCTATTAGATCGATCATTTGTTCTGCGGTCAAAACGCTGGGTGTTCCTCCGCCTAGAACAATTTCGTCGAAAACGCTTGTTTGTAAGTATTTTGTTTTAGCGTACATGTCTAGTTCTTTTTTTAGTGCTGCAAGATAGGGTTCTATACGTGCTTTGCTTGTTGCGGTAGTTGGGAAATAGCAAAATGAGCAACGAGAGTCGCATATAGATACCCATGGTTGTAGTTCCATTAAGCGTTTTGACGTGTTTTCTGTGTCTAAAAAGTTTAGAAACGCTTCGTATGTTTCAGGTTTAATTTCAGGGTAATCTCTGTATGTATAAGGCGGCCAATTTGTTCTCAGATCATAGGCACCTGCTTGTTCAGTCGCCGGGGTTTTCATTTATTTTCTCCTCAATTGTTTTTTAAAATGACCTTGTTACAATAATAAAGTTTCTGCTAATTAGCCCTTTAAGCTAATAATATAGTTGATAGCTGAATGTAATAATTTATAATTTTATGGTTTTGTTTGTACTGTGCCATTCCAATAGATAAGTTTGTTGTAAGCCCAATGGTCAAAGTTAGGAGTATCAGCGTATATTATGTCGAGTTTTTGGTCATACTGTTGGGTGTATGTGTTTATATCTTGCCAAATTTGGTTTGAAATAGTGTTATTTTTCCACAGACCCCAAAACCAATCGTCTGGTCCGCGGAAACCATAGCCGAAGTTAGGTGGTAGTACATATGCTACACGTTCATTAACAGGGTTGTTTGGTTGAGGATGTTTTTTGACGTATTCCCAGAACTGTTTGAGTGCGTCTAAATGTTCTTGTTGGAGTATCCCAGAGGATATTCCGGTTTCATCGTTCATTGTGTAGTCAAAAATTAAGATGTATTTAGCGCCGTTTTGATATGCGGTTATCATGTCTTGATATAGTTCAGGTCCCGAGCTTAGATATGGGGCGTTATCGTATGTGTAAGTTAGCATTACTCCCCATTCTTTGTTGTGCATTGTAGCTGATCCTCGGCATAAGGCTGTGTTTATTACTCTGCTGTGATTCCAGGCGTACTCTACCAGAACGATGTCATATCCTGCGCGGTAATTGTATTCATATAGGGTGTAATCAGAAGTTATAAGTGGGGAGTTTAGAGCAAGAAATTCGGATAAATAATTATGCAGGTTATTTGTGTATCTGTTAGCGGCATCAGAGTAATCATTTGCTTCTGGAACTATCATGTAGGGATCGTCAGCGTCTATTTGGTGTCCGCCAGGTTCATCGTAACTATACAATCCCAAAAAGCTATCGCCAAAATGTTGCTTAGCATAAGTTGTCCAAGCGGATTGATTGAAATCTATAGCAGTGTTTTCGGTAGTATGTGTATAAGTAGCAAAATTAAGACCACGTTCACTGATGTACGTACACATTTCATTAAGTTTTGTCTCATTAAGAGTGATGCCGGTGCTGCCTAGGATAAAGATGTTAGTATAATCTTTGACTTGATCTATGCGTGCTTTTAACTCATCCATGTTATCATATGCAGCATCTATACCCACGTAAATATCCCCTGTATGTCGTGTAGTACTAGTGCGGCTAGGAAAAATTTGTAGGCTAACAAGAAGTACAATTATTAGAAATATACATAGAAGAAACGGTGCTATACTCTTTCGGTTCATTAATATTCAGCCTATACAGAGTTTACAAAAGCCCTTCTTTAAAGTTTACCCACTGACGTTTTCGCCAATAGAAAAAACCAAAAAGAAGTACCACAAGTAAACTAGCTATTATTATAAGGATAATTAGTAGAGTGGAACCTATAGGATTTTGTATGTCTTGAATGGTACCGATGGCATATACAGAATGATCATAAGAGCCAATGTATAAGACGCCGTTGACAACTGTGGGGGAAGAAACTATCCAACCGTCAGTTTGATAACTCCAGACAAGACTACCATCCAGAGTATTTAGTGCGTAAATTTTGTTGTCATATGAACCAAAAAATACCATATTTCTTGCTACTGTGGGTGCAGAAGCTACTTCTCCATCGGTTTGGTAACTCCACTTTAAATTACCTGAAGCAGCATCCAACGCGTATAATTTACCGTCATCCGAACCCACATATGCTACTCCATTGGCTATTGCGACAGAAGAGGCTATACTATTACCAGTAGTGTAGCTCCAGACTAAACGACCATCTTTAGCATTTAGAGCATAAATGTTACTATCATAAGAACCCACATAAAATAGACCTTTTGATACTACAGGAGTTGAAGTTACGATGCCATCAGTGGTATAACTCCAAAGTTGAACCCCAGTTTTGGCGTTAAGGGCATACACATTATGATCCATAGAACCTATGTACACAGTGTTATCTGAAATTGCGGGAGACGAAGTTATAATCATGTCCTCAAAGGTATGGTTCCAAACAAGAGTGCCAGTTTCAGCGTTTAACGCGTAAAGTTGGTAATCCTCAGAGCCAATATAGACTATGTCGTTATAAACTACAGGTGAAGAAACAACAGCATAACCAGTTAGAAAACTCCATTTCTGCTGCCCAGTCGTAATGTTAATGGCATAAACATTACCATCATATGAACCAACATATGCTAGTCCATTACTTATAGCAGGTGAAGAGAACATTATCATGTCATTAGCTTGAAAGCTCCAAATCGCATTATTGTGCTGTTCTAAATCGTAGCCTACCATACCAGTAGAAGCGTTCAGAGCGTACAGTGCACCATTATGTACACCAATATAGATAACGCCCTGTGATACAGTGGGAGAAGAATCTACTTTACCGCCACTTCTAAAACTCCAGACCAAGTTTCCAGAATCAGTGTTTATGGCATAGAATTTACCGTCACAGCCACCGACAAATACGTATCTATCGTCAACAGCAGGTTGGGAATACACTATATCATTAGTGCTATACTGCCAAAAAAGTTTCCCGTTTTGGCTATTTAACGCATAAATGTTACCATCATGAGAACCCACATAAACAACGCTATTTACCACTCTTGGGGGAGACGAAACAGCATCATCTGTCGTGTATTTCCAAGTAAACATGCCATCAGTTGCGTTTAACGCGTAAATATTGCCATCAGATGAGCCGATAAACACTAGTCCGTCTGAAATTGCAGGAGAAGAAAACACTTCGCCACAAGTGCTAAAAGTCCACAGGTGTGCACCTGTGCGAGCGTCTATAGCGTAAATATTGTTATCTAATGACCCCACATAGACAATATCCTCTGAGAAAGCTGGAGTGGAAATAATGTTATCGCCCGTAACATATGTCCAGATTAAATCACCGTTCGTAGCGTTTAAAGCATAAAGTTTATGGTCTAACACACCAATGTACACAACTTCATCAACTACCGTTGGTGAAGAGAGCATTATTTGACCACCAGTAGTATAATTCCAGATTTTTTCGCCAGTTTTAGCATTTAAAGCATAAACATTCTGATCCTCAGAACCCACATAAACTACACCGTTACTAACTGCAGGATCAGAATCCACATAATAACCCGTTTTATACTTCCAAACTAAATCGCCCGTTTGCGCATCTATCGCATAAAGATAATTATCTTCTGAACCAACATAAACCAAACCATCAACAACCGCAGGTCTAGAAACTATAATACCATCAGTTGTATAATTCCAAAGCACTACACCAGTTTCAGCATCAAAAGCATAAATTTTATGATCATAACCACCCACATACACAACACCATCCTGAACAGTAGGCGAACCCATTTGACCACCAGTATTAAAACGCCATAATGTCTCATTAGTTAATGGCGGATCAGTATCTATATAACCTGTACGCTGCAGATTATAATGAAACATCGGCCAAGAACCCAGTTTAGATTGCGATGTCATCATTAAAATACTACCACATATAGAGCACAAGATAAGAAACATAATCACTAACAGGAGGAGATATGTTGTTTTTCTCTTCATAATACATCCATCTGCCTTTTTAGGTACAATTATGTACTAAAAAGATGTTTATTGATAAAACGCTGTAAGTAAATAAAAAGATATTTCATAAAACAAAAAAATAAAGACATGTGGGGATTATTTCTTTCACGTTTTTGAGTTCTCACGCATCACTTTAGGTATGTACGCACAAGCATCATCTTGACCATAAATGTCACCTGTTAAAGCATATGCGCGATTCCTGCAGCCACCACAAATTTCTCGGTACTCGCAGACACCACATTTACCCTTAAGGATAGATCTGTCACGAAAACTACTGTAGTATGGTGAAACTTTCATTTCTTCCCAGACCTGCAATAGAGACTTGTCATCACGAATGTTTCCTATATTCATAGGCTCCATCGGGCGGAGATCAGTATAGAAGCAGGGAATCAAATTGCCGTTTTCAATAATACTAATGTAGCCACCAAATGCAAAATAGGTACATTTACCATGGAATTTGTGTTCATACCACTCTTCAAAATTAGGTATATCCCGTTGTTTAACAACACGGGCAAAATGTGGACAGTGTACATGTATGTCAAATACGCCATCGTATTTAACCGATAAATCCCAGATACGATTTAGTGCTTCCTCAAGTTGCTCTGGAGTAGGGCTTAAATCATCTACTTGGTCTTTAGCCCGCCCACTAGGTACTAAATGGTTAAACCAAACAAAGTTGGCATGATATTTTTCAGCGAGCTCACAAACATGGTCTAAATTGGTATAGTTTACTGAAGTTATAGCAGCAGCAAGACCATTGAGTATTTTTCCTGCAGATAGTTTCTCAATTGCCGCTAGAGCTTTTTGATATGAACCCTTCCCTCTGAGTTGGTCATTAATTTCTTCAGGTCCATCTATACTTACAGAGCCCCAGACCTGATGTTTAACAATATTATCATATATTTCGCCATCAACAAAACAGCCATTAGTTAAGAGACATACATTGAGCCCTTTGCTTTTCGCATATGCAACTATTTCAAATATGTCTTTTCGCATAAGCGGTTCGCCTCCTTTAAGACCAAACCAGCTAACTCCAAAATCGTAGACTTTATCAACTAAGTCTAAGGCTTCTTGAGTTGTTAACTCCTTGTCAGCTTTTTTACCGGTTGCATCTACATTGCAGTATCTACAACGTGCATTACAAGCACCAGTTGTTCTCCATGAAGTCATCATTAAAGGACCTTTTTTTGTCATATAAAACAGCCTCTATGTTATGTACTAATAATTTTATTAGAAGGCTGTTCCTAAAAAAGATTTTTACAATAAAGCTGTTTTTAAAAAAGGTATATTGATAAGCAATAAATGACCAGTAGCAATACAAAATGGAGACGTAATTGTATGACCTTTGCAGATTTAGTTTTGTTTAACGGAAACATTATAACAATGAATCCTAAAACGCCATCAGCGCAAGCTATCGCTATTAAAGGTAACAGAATTTTGTATGTTGGTAGCGATAGAGAAGTAGAGCAGTATGTTGATGAAAGGACACGTGTAATTTATCTTGATGGTAAAACGGTCATGCCAGGTTTCATTGATACACATATGCATGTCGTTGATTATGGTAGAATGTTAACATGGTTAGATCTGCAAAAAGTAGTCTCAATTAGAGAAATTCAGAGTCAATTAATTGAACGCATAAAAGGTGTGAATAGTAGCGGATGGATTTTGGGCAGAGCATTAGATTCTGATGGGCTTTTAGAGAAGCGTTTACCGACCTGCCAAGAATTGGATGCTGTAGTACCTGACAATCCTGTAGTGTTGTATTGCCAGTCAGGGCAGGTATGTGTTGTTAATAGTAAGGCACTGGAAGTTGCTAAAATAAGTCAACAAAATGGTGCGGGTATAGAAAGGGATACAGCTGGTAAACCTACAGGGGTTTTGCGAGATCAAGCTACAAATCTTGTTTGGCATGTTATTCCAGAACCTACTCAGCAAGAACTGTATAACGCTACAGAGTTAGCTCTGAAAAAAATTGTTCAAGTGGGCATAACAAGCGTTCAGTGGATTGTGCTCTCAGAGGTAGAAGTAGCAATAATTAAAAAATTGGTTGAAACAAACGGTTTGCCTTTAAGGGTTTATTTGATTGTGCCAACAAATTTGTTGGATATTGCACTACAAAATCTAAAGCAGCTTGAAAATGACCGTTTCAAACTTGGCGGAGCAATAATTTTTGTAGATGGTTATTTAGCGTCTAGAACTGCAGCATTGTGTGAGTCCTATAGTGATACCTCAACAGATCAGGGAAAACTCGTTTGTCAACAAAATGAAGGAATTGTGCTTGCAGATAAAATTCAAAACGCTGGTTTACAGCTCATTATACATGCTGTTGGAGATAGAGCAATTCATGAGGCGTTAAGCATAATACAGAATAGTAGTAGAAATTTTATGGTTCCACGTCCTCGTATAGAGCAAGCGGCAGTTTTGAACCAGCAATTATTGTGTTGTATAAAAGAGTTAGATGTCACAGTATCAATACAACCTTGTGTAATTGCCTCCGAGTTTTCTGTTTGGTCTGTGGAAAAGCATTTAGGTGAAAAGAGGGCATTTTGGCTGTTTCCTGTTAAGGCATTGTTTAATAGCGGTATTTTAGTTTCTGCAGGGTCAGATTGTCCTATGGAGCCACTTAATCCGCTGCGCGGTGTTGAAGCGGCAATTAAACGGGGGGGTGAACATAAAGTGTCTGTTTTTGAAGCATTGCAGATGTATACAGAGTTTGCGGCGCAAACGGTTTCAGAATTTGGAGATAAAGGGTCTATAGAGCAAGGTAAGTTTGCAGATCTAGTTGTTTTATCAAAAAATCCGACTTCTGTTGCTGTTGAAGAATTAGTTGATGTTTTTGTGTGTTTTGTCGTTTTTAATGGAGATGTTTGTTGTTCTAAAAGTTAGACAATACGTCTTAAAGACTGCTTTTTTATGTTAATTTGCCATTTCGATTCAATTATCAGGCATTAAATTTATTAGGATGCCTAAACGATATTGTTACATAAAAGTGATATCAAAGAAAGTGAAAACTTTGGAAACAGAAAGATTTAATCTATCAACTATTCTCTACGGTTTTATTGTGCCAATGATTCTGGTGTTGCTCATTTTTGTGCTCGCAGTCTACGTTAATCCAACTGGTGCGTACCATGTGCTTGGCAGTGACGAAGGTCTCGGTGTAACAATCGCTGTAATTCTAACACAAGGCTTTACTCAAATGATTGTACTAGGCATACCACTAGTTCTTGGTCTTGTATGGAACAAATGGGCAGGTGGTGCAGCCGGTGTCATCATGGGCGGTGCATACTATTTAGCAGTCGCAGGCAATTCTAGCATAATGTATGTAATGTATGGCATGGAATACAATTTCTTCGGCGACATGGCAATGCTGTTTTACTTAGTCAATGCAATAATCATTGGTTACATGGCAGGCGCATTAAGTGGCGGATCAACAAACTTTAAACGAATGCTTGGAGCAGGCTTAACTGCATCATTAACAACTACATTGATACAGCTATTCATGAACAATCAATACGCGCTAGAACCATCAAGACAGATGTCTATAGACATGTGGAATGGTGACTTGGGATATGCACTCTTTATCTCTTTCGTACCAAGCATTGCCTTAGGTGTTATCGTGCCAATACTTGCAAAAGTTATGTCTTGGTACGGTCTGACCGCGAGAAAGCAATATTAAAACCAACCACTTTTCTTTTTTTGTTTCTTAACGTCGAGTATTTTCAGCTAGTTTGTTTTATAAAAAGTAAAGTTGTTTATTTTTTTATTGAGGTTTTTTTGCGTTTGAAATAGATGTAGCTTTTTGTTGCGGCGTATCCTGAGCTGAAACCTTTACGCCACATGCGCAGGACATAGCCGGGTCGTGTGTAGAAGCTTTTGAATGCGTAGTCATATAGATCTTGTAGGTTTTGCATGCTAAGTTGCGGGGTTTCGAAAATTGGTTGTGTTGCATCGTAGTCGTCAAAGTTTGTGTTTCGTATCCAGCCGTTTTTCGTTACTTCATCATACATGGGTGTGCCAGGGTATGGTGTGGCTATGTTATAGTAAGCGATTTCGTCTGGGCTTACTTCTTCAGCGAATTTTATTGATTTTAAAGCGGATTCCATGGTTTCGCCGGGATAGCCTAGGAGTACGTTGGGTGTTGGTTTTAAGCCTAATTCTCTAACCCATTTTAGTGATCTTCTGGTTTGGTCAGTTGAAATTCCCTTATGCATGCCGTTTAGTACTTCCTGAGTTCCTGACTCAAGACCGCACCACATTGAGACGCAGCCAGCGTCTTTCATTTTTTGAAGCAGTTCTTTACTGACTCTATCAACGCGGGTACCCATATTCCATTTAATGTGTAAGTTGCGTCTGTTAATTTCTTCGCATAATTCTTCAGTGCGTTTCATATCAACGGTGAATGCGTCGTCACAGAAAGTGAAGTTTTCTGCATTGTATGTTTTGTGTAGAAATTCAAGTTCGTCAACAACGTTTTGGATGCTGCGTACGCGGTATCTTTGTCCAAACATGCGGACAGCGGCACAAAAGTTGCACCAGGCAGTGCATCCGCGTGTTGTGATTAGGTAAAACATGTCTTCCTGTTTTCTAATAG
>JAITBW010000025.1 GCA_031283385.1 Nitrososphaerota archaeon | reverse complement strand
GATGTTGGGTATTTGAGTAAAGTTAGGGATCGTTATACGGGTCAGACTGTGCAGTCGGGTGAAGGATTAAATGTGGAAGGTAAAACGGTCATAATTTTTGATGATATTATAAGCACCGGTGGTACTATTGTGGGTGCGGCTAAAATTTTGAAGGATTTAGGGGCAAAGCATGTCTTTGCGGCATGTGTTCACCCATTGCTTATAGGTGATGCGGCAGAGCGCATGTTAAACGCTGGTGTTGAGGAAATTGTTGGAACAGATAGTATTCCAGGAGCATATAGTAAAGTTAGCTTAGCACCGCTTATAAGTAAACAGTTAAAGGACGCCATATAAGTGGCAAAGCTTTTCTTTTTGCTTTCAGGCGAAAACCCTACTATGCCCGCTTCAGAAGCTCTGGCAATATTAGAAACAGAGGGACACCCTTACTCTACTGTTGAGGTAATGACTCAAGTTTTACGGTTAAACGCTGATGCGGAAAGCGTTAAAGTAGTACCTGTAAGATCAGCTTTTACTAGGCTTTGTGCATTAGAGTTATTTGTTTCAAACGCAAATTATGTGGATATATTAAAAGTTGCAGAAGAAACAGATTTTAAAAACGTTTTAAAGCCCGGTGAAAGTTTTGTCGTAAGGATAAACCGCATTAAAACTTTTGCTGACCAAGCAGTTAACACTATGGAGCTTGAAATAAAGCTAGGCAGACAAATCCTCAAACACATACCAGAGGCTAAAGTAAATCTTAAAAACCCAGATAAAACATTTATAGGCATAATTACAGACGAAAAACTTGTTTTTGGCTTAAAACTTACAGAAATTAGCAGCAAAACTTTTTCAGAACGCCGACCACGTAAAAAACCGTTTTTCCATCCATCTGCAATGCCAGCTAAACTCGCAAGATGCATGATAAATTTTGCTCATGCAAAAACAGAAAAAACAGTACTTGACCCCTTCTGCGGCACAGGCAGCACATTAATTGAAGCAGCATATATAGGATGTAACGTTTTAGGAGTTGACGCAGCTAAACGTATGATTGTTGGTTGTCATAAAAATTTGCGTTTTTTTAACATAAACGCTGATGGCCTATTTCTAGCTGATGCGCGCAAATTGCCTTTTTTTAAAGTCGATTGTATGGTAACAGATCCGCCATATGGGCGTTCAGCTAGCACGCTAAAGTCTACTACACGTGAATTAGTAAATGATGTGTTATTGTCTGCTTACAACCTGTTGCCTGTTGGTCACCGGATATGTATTGCTTCGCCTAAAACGTTAAACATTAAAGCTATTGGTGTCTCTATAGGGTTTAAGCATGTTGAGTCGCACTTTGCCTATGTACATCGTACATTAACAAGAGAAATAGCAGTATTTGAAAAGGAAAGTACGTAAAAATGGACATACGACTAGTTTTTCTTGGAACAAGCGCGGCTGTGCCAACATTAAGTCGTGGTTTACCAGCTATTATACTGCAGGGATCGTCTGAGCAGTGGATATTTGACTGCGGAGAAAACATGCAAAGGCAAATGATGGCTACAAAAAATAGTTTTCATAAAAAAACTAAAATTTTTCTCACACATTTGCACGGTGATCACATTTTAGGTTTGCCAGGGTTACTGCAGACTATGGCGTTACTTGATAGAAGGGAGTTTATTCAGATTTATGGTCCTTTAGGGCTTAAAGATTTTCTGGTTAATTGTCAGCAGTCGTTAAAGTTTGAATTAACGTATCAAGTGGAAGTTCATGAAATTGTAAAGTCAGGGGTCATTGTTGATGAGGAGAAATATTTTGTAGAGACTATAAAGGCTGATCATACAATTGATAGTTATAGTTACGCCTTTGAAGAAAAGCCGCGTCCTGGCAAATTTTTTCCGGAAAAAGCAGTTGCTTTAGGCGTGCCAGAGGGAGAGTTATGGGCTAAATTGCAAAAAGGAGAAACCATAACGTTATCAGGCAATAATATGGTAAATTCATATGATGTTATGGGTCCAAGTAAACGGGGAAGAAAAATTGTATACACAGGAGATACAAAACCCTTTAAAGACTTTGTAGATTTTGCAAAACACGCAGACGTTATAATACATGACTGCACATACGATGACGCATTAACGGAAAAAGCAGAGCTAACAGGTCACTCAACACCATCACAGGCGGCAGTGCAAGCTAAGAATGCAGAGGCAAAAATGTTAGTGTTAACACACGTTAGCGCAAGATACCCTGACGCTAAGCTTTTGCTAGAGCAGGCAAAAAAAGTTTTTGAAAATACCATAATAGCCGAAGACCTTCTAACATTAGAATTACCCACCTAACAATAAAATAGGTAGGTTAATTCAATAGTTCTTCAAGTTTCTTTAAACTTTCAGGTATATGATCACATGATTCGACAATCACACGATGATTATAGCCTATTTTCTTTAAAGTCT
Source organism: Nitrososphaerota archaeon (assembly GCA_031283385.1). Taxonomy (GTDB): domain Archaea; phylum Thermoproteota; class Bathyarchaeia; order Bathyarchaeales; family Bathycorpusculaceae; genus Bathycorpusculum. Next base: position 8,139 of record JAITBW010000025.1, on the reverse strand, counting down.
TAGCAACTAGATTATAGTCAATAGCGCCATAGCCAATGCCTAGGTGATCATCATCAACGCCTTTATTGTCGCTTGCATGAATATGGACTATTTTGTCAGCAAGCTCGTCAAAGAAAGGTTTTGTTTGATTTTCAAGATTAGAATGCCCGACATCTAACACTATACCTATGGGCAACTCTGTTTCTTTGTAGAATTTCTGGAAATCTTCTGGTTTGCTCATTAGAAACCAGTATTTTGCAGGCAAATTTTCTATAGCAATATTTACACCAAGCTGCTCCGCTTCAGCATAAAGTTCCTGTATACTTTGAATATTCTGTTTCCATTCCGCACCAGGATAAAATTGAGATATACCTGTTCTAGCACCAGGATGAAAAACCCACAATTTAGCATCTAAAACATGCGCATAATAAAGCGATTTAGTAAGACGCTTTAGAGCAGCATTAAGCATTGTCGGAGAAGGAGAAGCAATATTTATATCAGCAAAAGGCGCATGCACCGTATACTCTAAATTGTAACTCTTCGCTACTTCTTTAAGTAAATTAACTCGGCCTTTATCCAATTCATGAGCACCATCATCTAAAACCTCAATGTACCGCGTATTTTCAGCATTTAACCGCTTAGCCATACGATTAAAAGATTCATGCAAACTATAAAGCATAGAAACACCGACTTTAGCCTCAAACATAGTATACAACCTAATGTATTTCTGCTAAAAAACAAAACTAATTAATTAACTTTTAACATATAAACAAACTACAAACCAAACAAAACCCAAAACCAACTCAACACACATATAGAATCTGAAATTTCTATACCGCCTCAACCAGATTATAGAAGACTTTTATAACTACATCTACGTTTACTGCAGAATAGTGGACACAAAATGGCAACTGTAAAAAAGCTGTGGCAAAATGACATTTTCAGAACTGCTGTTACGTTAGCACTAATCCCAATAATTATAATAGGTTTCTGGGGCGCATTGCCAAGAGCACTGAACACAGATATTTTTCCATTATTCGTCGTAGTAAGCGGCAGCATGTGCATTCCAGCAGAACGATGCAACGGCAACCTTTTTTCACATACATTTGAAAGAACACTACATGTAGGAGACATACTAATTATCCAAGGAGTAGACGCAAAAGACCTGAAAACCAACTACCCAGACAGCGACATAATAGTCTTCCGCAACCCTACAAGGGCAACAAATGACCCAGAAGCAAATATTGTTCATCGCATCATTGACTCAGTTGAAGTAGATGGAAAACTGTACTTTCACACTAAAGGAGACGGCAATGGGTACCCAAATGTTTGGCCTCAAACACCACAGAGCAGAGACCCATGGCATTCTGTTGCAGAGGACCCAACAAGCACTTACGATAACGCAATTTCACAAGATTACATCTATGGCAAAGTTGTTATGCGCATTCCATGGATAGGCGCAATAGCAATGCAATCTCAAAAAAACAACATGATAACAGTCATACTTGGAATATTAACTGCCTTACTTATAATAGTTGAATTCATACTACCATTAATAAAGAAAAGAAAAAGACAAAACACAAAAACTATAACCATCACAAATGAAGAACCACCAACCCAAGATGCCAAAGAAGAGCAATACAACAGTAGCACAGAGCAGTCACAGTAGTAGTCCATATTGTTGTCAAATACATGCTTGTAATAATGTCTCAAAGTTTTCTCTAGATTTCTCTTTTTTGTAATTTCTCAGAGCATCTATGATGTGTTCCCTGTTTTTTTCGCCCATAGTTTCCCAGATTAAACGGGGTATAATGTTGTTTCCAACAAAGAGATGCTGACATACAGAAGTAACATTTGCAACTCTGCGTTGAATACTAGCTGTTTCAAAATCTACAATAAATGACACACCTAATTTATTATCTACAATTAAATGCCTAGGAGCTTTACTTAATTCGCCATGATCTAAACCAGACATATCAAGCCACCAACACTGCTCTAAAATATCAGCTATAACTCTGCGAAAAGAGACGACATCCTTATGATTTTCCAGCCACTTTGCCAAAAAATCTCCGTTAATAAATTGAGAAAGCAAAAAATTTTTAGTAACCGCTACAAATTTAGGTCCTACGCCAACATTATTTGCTTTTTGCAGCATTTCAGCTTCATGAAAAAAGTTTTCTCTGCCACTGTCGAGGCGGCGTATTTTAAGTGCTAACGGTTCGTTTCTGTTAGTAAGGTAGGCAATAATTACAATGCCTACATATCCCTTACCTATTACAGGTACATTAGCGGCTAAACTGTTGCCTGTGAATTCTACCAGGTTGACTCCGAGGCTTTTTAGCTCAGATATTCTGCTGTCTATCTCCTCTGGTTTGGTGTGTGGGTAGCAGAGTATTGTAGCGTATGGTTCTTTGGCTAAATTTTCAACTGGTAATTTGACAGGCGGTTTCATTGTTTTCCTCTTTTGTCGATAAAGTATAAGTTCGGTAATATTAAATTTTAATAGTGCTTTAGCTAGAGGGTTTTAATGTAGGTATATTTATGTCGCGGTTTAGGCAAGTTGCGCAAATTCAGGAGTTAATGGAAAATAAAGAGGCAGTTCGTAATATTGGGATAATTGCGCATATTGACCACGGTAAAACTACTTTAGCGGATTGTCTTCTATCAGGTGCAGGTATGCTTGCGCCGTCTATGGCAGGAACTGCTAGAGTGCTTGATTATCTAGAGGAAGAGCAAAAGCGTAAGATTACTATGAAAACAGCTAATGTTAGTCTTCTCTATAAAACTTTTCAGGGCGACTATATTGCTGTAAATTTGATTGATACTCCAGGGCATGTTGATTTTACGGGTAAAGTTACTAGGGCACTTCGGATAATTGATGGTGCAGTAATAGTTGTAGATGCTGTTGAGGGTATTATGGCGCAGACTGAAATTGTTACTAGACAGGCTCTTAAAGAGCGCGTTTGCCCTGTTTTATTCATAAATAAAGTTGATCGTTTAATTACTGAATTACAATTAAATGAGGAACAAATTCAGAAAAAACTTGATCAGATTATTAATAGTTTTAATGACCTTATCGAAGTTTATAGTGAACCGCCATATAATGTTGCATGGAAGATAAGCCCTAATAAGGGCAACGTGGCTTTTGGGGCGGCATTGCATGGTTGGGGCTTTACTGTTGATATGGCTAAACAAAAAGCCGTAAAATTTCAAGATATAATAACTGCTTATCATCAGCGAGATGTTGAAAAACTCAAAAAGGCGGTTCCTGTTCACAGAGCTATTTTGGATATGGCTATAAACGTGTTACCTAATCCTCGTCAGGCTCAAGCTTACCGTGTTGAAACTCTTTTGAGTGCACCTAAAGATACGTTTACAGAACATGCTATAGTTGAATGTAAAGATGATGGCCCTACGGTTATGTATGTAACTAATGTGGCAGCAGCTATGGATGGTGGTTGTATTGCTACAGGTAGAGTGTTTTCTGGAAGAGTCTGCAAGGGAGATGAGGTGTATTTAGTTAATTCTTCAGTGGAGGCAAAGATTGGTGAGGTTTATGTTGATATGGGTTTTTTTCAAGAAAAAGTTTCAGAGGTGTCTACGGGTTTTTTGGTTTCAGTGTCTTTGCCGTTAATGGTTAAAGTGGGGGAAACGTTATGTGGTTTATCCTATAAGGGGAAGTCGTCTCCTTTTGAGGGTGTTTGCTATATATCTGATCCTGTTATGACTATTGCAGTTGAGCCTAAAAATCCTCAGCATCTCGCTGAGTTGTTTGTGGCGTTAGAAGAGTTGACTTCTGGAGATCCTAATTTGCATGTGATAGCTCATAGTGATACAGGTGAGTATTTGTTAAGTGGTATGGGTGAGTTACATCTTGAAGTTGCGATTAATGAGTTGAAACGTAGGTCGGGTTTAGAGATTACTGTATCTTCGCCAAGGGTTGTCTACATGGAGAGCGTTACACAGCAGGGCATTATTGCTCATGTGAAGAGGTCAAGTAAGTATGAGCAACATGCGCAACAGACGGATGATGGTTATGGTAGGTGTAGTTTTAGTATTCAAGTTGAACCTGAACAAGAGAAACATATGGTAACTGTTGAAGAGATGGATAATCTTGTGCATTTTGATGAACATGGTAATGTTTTTGTAGATTTTAGTGCAAAAGTGGAAGATGTTTCAAAAGATGTTTTGAAAGTGCTAATTGACGGATTTGAATATGCCTGTAACGCTGGACCGCTCTGTGGTGAACCTATGAGACGTATAAAGGTGAAAATTATAGACATACAGCTTTTAAATTATAATGAATTAAACGAAGTTATGCATGGGGTAGGTAAAGCGGTGTTTGCTTCTTTTTTAACAGCTAAACCTGTTCTGTTAGAGCCTATATATGCTGTTACTATTTCGGTTTCAGGGCAAGTTGCAGGTGAATGTTCAAGAATTTTGACGACTCATAGAGGTAAAATTAAAAGTTTTGAACAGAAAGGTTTACTGTCAGTCATTAAAGGTTTCATTCCTGTTGCTGAAACTTTTGATTTTTCTAAAGAGCTCCGTTCTGCAACATCAGGTAGAGCAGTTTGGCAGTCCTTGTTTAGTCATTGGGAAGAGCTTTCGCAAAAGTGTGCGAGTCAAATTATATCTGAGCGACGTAAACAGAAAGGTTTGTCTGAAGATGTGCCTAGTCCGGATAAATTTTTGGAAGTAGAAACCTATGAGTCTTAAGCTTAATGTTGAATTTGACTTAAATCTCTCACTTTGCTGTGGTCAAGTGTTTAGATGTAAAAGGCAGGGTGACTGGTGGTATTGCATTTCAGGTGACAAAATTTTTAAAATTCGGCAAACAAGTAGCAAATATTTAGAGTTCGAAGGAGTGGACGCGGGTTTTGTTACGGGCTTTTTTGGGTTAAATGATGATTTAGAAGAAATAGAGCGGTCTGTAAATAAGGATCCGTATATAGCGGCTGCGTTGAAGCAGTTTAGGGGTTTGCGTCTTATTCGTCAGGATCCTTGGGAGTGTTTAGCAAGTTTTATTTGTGCTACTTATAAAAATATAGTAGCTATTGAGCAGACGCTTTTTAAAATATCTCAAAATCATGGCGAAAAACGGTTTTTTGATGGTCAAACTTTTTGGTTGTTTCCTTCAGCTGAAAAATTAGCTATGGCAAGTGTGCATGATTTAGAAAAATGTGGGCTAGGTTATAGGGCAAAGTATTTGCAAGCTACTGCTAAAAGAGTGTATAATGAGCAAGTAGATCTTGAGCGTTTTAAACATTTATCATATGTTGATGCGAAAAAGCGTCTTTTTGAGTTTCCAGGTGTAGGTTTAAAGGTTGCAGATTGTGTGCTTTTGTTTTCTTTGGGAAAAATGGAGGCGTTTCCTGTGGATGTTTGGGTTAAGCGTATTTTGGTTAATAATTATGCTAAATGTTTTTCTCAGGATTTTGTAGAGAAGCTTGGGAGGCATAAGTCGTTAAGTAATGGTGAGTATGAGAAGCTTTGTTTGTTTGCTCAGAATTATTTTGGAGTTTATGCAGGGTATGCGCAGGAGTATCTTTATCATTATGAGAGAAGTAGGAAATGTTAGGGTTTTGGGTCTAGTTTTTTTGTCATTACGTAGGCGTCTTCGCCGTCAGAGTAGTAGCCGTTTATGGTTCTGCTAATTTCAAAGTCTAGTTTTTTGTAGAGTGAAATTGCGGGTTCATTAGTTACTCTTACCTCTAGAAATGCTTGTTTTGCCTTGTAATATTTCATGCCTTCAAGTGCCTGATTTATGACTGCTTGGGCTACGCCTTTTCGTCTTGCTTGTGGCATAACTGCTATGGAGACTATGTGGCCTTTGCGTGTTAAACCGCCAAGTCCCAGATTAGATAATCCTATTTCGATTCTGCACATGATATATCCTAAGTATTTGCTGTTTTCTTCTGCTAGAATGAATGTTTCAGGGTATCGTTGGTGTAGATCAATAAAAAAGAAGTCAGTATAGTTCTCGGGTAAACATACACGGTTTACTTGCATTATTGCCTGTAAATCATTTGGAACAAATTTTCGTATAGTGTATGAGGTTTCCATTTTGATGCCTTCATTACGTGGTCAAATAATGAACTTAAGGGTTACGCTTTTTTGTTCATGTTTTTTTCTTAACGTAAGGGTAAGTTTAAGTTTTTATTTCCTCAGGAGCACTGTATTCAGGTAATGTATAATTTCCAAAGGGTATAGTCCATACTCGTGCTGCTGAACCTGCTGCTTTGAAAGCGTCTGTTAACGCGTCATTGACTGCGCGGGCAGTTTTTAATTTAAACACGTTAATTGCGTAATAATCAGGTAAGGCAGATACTAAAATTACGGGATGGCTCTGTAAGGTTTTTAACAGGTAATACGCTTTATGCCCACCCGTAGCAAAATTTCGTTTAATCTCTTTTTCAGTGCTTTTTAAATCCACTAATCTAGTCATCCAGTCATAAAACATTTGATTCCCATAACCTTCAGGACATTCGGCTACCAGAATTATTACGCCACCACGTTTAACAACATCTAAAGCGTTATCAACAGCTCGGTATGCTCTATCTAAAGTTGCATCTAACGGGTTTCCACCGGCACTTACAACAACAATATCAGCTCGTCTATCAACTTTAACTTTGTATATTTCATCTACAAGCTTTACCGCTTCCAAAAACGCGGCTTCCAAATCACCGGCAAACGCTTGTACAACTTCGCCCTTACTATTTCGAACAACATTAACGATAAAATCTACTTTAGCTAAACGTGCAACCTCAGTCATATCCTCATGAATGGGATTGCCATTTAAAATGCCTGCCTTAGCATTACTATTGAGCATCATAACACTATTATGCTGAATCGTTTCCTCACCACTAACCTTTGTTAGCACAGTTTTTCTACCACCCTCATAACCTGCATAATAATGCAAATACACCTCGCCTAGCAAAATTTTAACGTCCGCTTCAGCAAAAACACGATTAAGAAAAACCTTGTTTCCATAAGACTTAGTAGTGCCAGCATAAACAAGATCCCCCGCCCGGACATCATGCTTAACTATGTTTACACGATTTAAAACCTCTTCATCTAAAAACAATGCGGCATCTTCAGATTTTACCACACCGTTATTGTCATAACTAAAAATAAGTGTCACATTTTCATCTTTTATACCTGTAGCATTTAATTCAGCAAGTACAGACAATATCATATCATTGTATACATCATTACATAGGGCATCATCAATAGCTATAGCAACTTTACCTTCAGGTTTAACAAGCTCTGTTAACTGTCTAGTTCCTATAGGCTCTTTAAGTGCTCTATCAATTTCCGCTCGATTATCAGACACACCAGACTTTTGAACGGGATTAATTGAGCCTAACAGGTTACGGGCTGGAACCCTAACACAAACATCTGTTTTTCCGTAAGGAAACCAAACATCTACCATATCGATCACACAAATTATGCTATAATGTTCAATAAAACAGTTATTAAGCCTTATCAAAAAAACAATACTAAAAAAACTGTTCAAGCAAAAAAGAACATGAAATTATAGTATAAACTTTCAGGTATTATACTGAAATTTATAAAATAGAAGTATTTTTATTAATTAACAAAAAAAAGAAAAAAGGTTGTTGGTTTAGTTTTTTACTTTTTTCGTACAAAGAACAGTACAACAATCAAGTTTACGATGATAACCACAATGCCCATACCGATAATGTATAGATCATATGGTTTATCAGATGAACTTGATTCTGTTGCAAACAATGTGCCTTGTGCTGAATTGCCATAGTATGCTGCTGAACCGCCAAAGATTGCATAGATGTCATATTGACCATCGATTTCTGGTGTAAATTCAAATGCAAACGCACCACTTGAATCGCTTGATACGTCAAATGATTGATAGTTGCCGTTTGAATCATATGCCATTATTGTAATTTGGACACCGTTTGCGTGTGGTGCTGGGAATTGTTTGTATACGTGTAGCATCCATTCGCTCATGTATGCGTCGGCTACTGCTGGAACACCGTTAGGGAATTGTAATTTCAATGCATCGCTTTCTGTTCCTGGTGAAACATCTAGGATAGTGCCTTTAATTACAACTGGTTTGCCGACTGTAGCTGTAAAGTCTGGTGTTGAAAGTGTCATTGCAACTGGGCCTTTGCCTATTGC
>JAITBW010000146.1 GCA_031283385.1 Nitrososphaerota archaeon | reverse complement strand
CAATATGTACCAATAGGCTACAGTACTACGCCTTTATCTTCTGAACATGTTCCTTTAGCTTCTGAACATAGTACGTCTAAGCCTTTTTTAGCTAAACCTGTTATGGCTGTAATAGTTCTAACGGCAGGTATTGTTGTAGCATGTTTGTTAGTTTATTTCAAAAAAAGAAGACACACCAGAGAGATATGAAAGGATATAGTAGTAACCCTTTAACAATTACTATCTCTGACAGCTTGTTGTAGAAAGTCATTGGTTAACTATGGGAGCAGTATTTTTTATTGATTCTTATTTGGTTTTTCCGTAGAAAATTATGGAAAAGATTGGCGAATTTTTGTGTCAACCATTTTAGCTATCATCGCTTTTGACACTAAAACGTATTTGACACCTGTTAATTCCGCGATTTCAGCAGGTTTAGCGTCTTGGGTTATTAGTAGTAAGTCATGTTTTTTTGCGTATTGCACTACTTCAAAGTCTTTTACGCTTTTCAGACCAGCTTCTTGAGCTGTTGTTACAGTATATCCTAGAACTTCAAAGTATTCTTTTAAGCCGGCAAACATTTCGTCAAGTAATATTTTCAAAAAGACACCTCTAAGAGTTAACGTTTTTGTGTTAGCTCGTCAAGTATTTCTTTTGCGCGGTTTACGTTAACGGCTTTCTCCTTTGTCATACGTTCAGCTATTGCTTCTACAAGCTCTGTTGGTGCACCAGCAGCGATCGCGACGTTTCTTGCGTGTAATGACATGTGACCTCGCTGTATGCCCTCGCTTGAGAGCGCTCGCAGTGCCGCCAAGTTTTGCGCTAAGCCGACAGCAGCTAGGACCTCTGCGAATTCATTAGCGGACTTTACATTTAGTATTTTCATGCAAATTTTTGCAATCGGATGCGTTCTTACTGCACCGCCAATTAACCCCACAGCCATAGGTAACTCTATTGAGCCCTCCAAGTCGCCGTTAGCATTTTTTGTCCATTTTGAAAAAGAGGTGTATCTACCATTTAGAGCAGCATATGCATGTGCACCGGCTTCAATTGCACGATGATCATTACCAGTAGCTAAAACAACAGCTATTATACCGTTAAGAGCACCTTTGTTATGCGTAGCGGCGCGGTATGGATCTACTTCTGCAAAAGCTGACGCATAAACGATACCGTCAACAACTGCTTCACCACCCAGAGTTTCTTTAGGTATAATACAAGTTGCTCGTGCAAGACGCTTAGTAGCCAAATTTGTAAGAATTCTCAGGTAAACTTTTCCGCCTGTAATCTGCTCAATAAGTGGAGCACAAGCCTCAGCCATGGTGTTAACTGCGTTAGCACCCATAGCGTCACGGCAGTCAACATATAATTCAACAATAAGCATAGAACCCATAGTTGTATCTATTACTCTTGCGCCAAGGTCTTTTGCGCCTCCCCCATACTTATTAAGAATAGGATCCTGATCATTAGCTCTCTTTAAAATATCCACTTTAGCAGCTAAAACCTTGTCCTTAGCTTCCACAACATTTTCCAATTTAACAACTTGAATTTGACCAATCATAACAGGCGTAGTGCTACTTGTACGAAAACCTCCGCCCTCACGAACCATTTTAGCGGCATAACTAGCAGCAGCAATAACACTAGGCTCTTCAGTTGCCATCGGAATAAGATAATCAACATCGTTAATTAAAAAATTCGCGCCAATACCTAAAGGCTCAGGAAAAACACCTACTACATTCTCAACCATATGGTCAGTAACATCAATAGGCAACGCACAAGCTTGACCAACAAGAGAGACCTCATCATCGGTTAAACCTGCAAAATCTTTGACAATAGCAAGACGCTCTTTAGGCGAAAGCTTGTAAAAGCCAGAAATAACAGAAGACTTAACCATACTAAACACGCATCCAAAGTAAAGCTTGGATATTCAATTTACACTTTTAACCTTTATCATAAAAACCCTAACAAGTTACCAACAACAAAGCAGATAAGCAATAAAAACAGATAACATACAAAAAAATCAGTAACAAGTATACTAGCAAGTTTTATTTGATGTTGTTCCTTGCTTTCAAGCGTTCGAAGCGTTCTGTTATGTCCATTTTTCGTTGTTTTGTCTTTTCAACATCTACGGTGTAAGAGGAGCCATCACCGTTATTGTCAATTAGAACATCGCCTTCATGGACATCGCCAATAATTTTTGATAGCGGTATATTTTTTGTTGTTTCACCGTTTATTTCGCATACAGCAATATCGCTTTCTATTCGGTCAACAATTATCATGGCTTACACGTGTTACAGGGGGTATAACCAGCATCTATGGCTTCTTGTCGCGAGTTAAAGTATACTCTATTCTGCTCCTGTGGTAAAGAAGAGCAAGACTCTAAATGGAATGATTTACTATTTTTATTACCTATGTATCTTAATTGTTCTGCGCTATTGGATGTACTAGTAGGTGTAGTTCCAGATCCATTATCAGTAGTTATAGAGATGTTTTTTCCATCTGACACAAAGAGTATTGTACCATTTTCATCTGTCCTATAAATTACAACGCCCATAGCGTTTAGCCGCGACATAGACTCCTTATGAGGATGCCCATAGTCGTTACCTGCTCCGCAGCTTATCACTGCATATGTTGGGGAAACAGCATCTAAGTATTTCTGTGCGCTGCTTGTTCGTGAACCATGATGACCAACTTTAAGCACATCCGCTTTAAGAAGTAAACCATTTAGTAATTGTTCACCCTCTGATTTTGTTTCCGCATCACCTGTAAACAAGAAAACGGTATCGCCGAACTCTACACGTAAAACGACAGAGTAATCATTAAAGTCCTTATACGTATCACTGTTTGGCGCAAGAACCTGCACAGTTGCGTCACCTAAAGTAAAAACATCTCCAGGTTTTGGCATACTTACAGGTACATCTTTTTCTTCTATGGCTTTAATTAGATTTTCAAAAGTTTTTGTTGTATGAGTCTTATCAGGCATTATCACCATACCTATACTATCCATAGCCTTAACAACAGACGCCATAGATCCAATATGATCAGCATGCGGATGAGTAGCCACAAGATAATCCAAACTGTTTACACCATATTTAGTTAAATAATTAAGTACAAGCTTATCCTGACCTGTATTACCGGCATCTATCAACATATTATGACTACCCGTTTTTAAAAGAATACAGTCAGCCTGCCCCACATCTAAGAAATACACTTCCAAAGTAGCCGCATTAGGCAGTATAGAATCAGGTGATGTACCCGAGGGTAGATCACTAATAACCATGCCACCAATAAGCAACGCTACAATAACAACAGGTATTACAAACAGTACAGTCTTCTTAGCCATAAATCAATCAACAATTAACAGCTGATACAAATATCCTAATTAACATTTCCTTATCCATTTTATATAACACTAATAAACACATAAAGACGCACACACTATCAACGAAAAAAGAATATGTCTATAAGTAGCAATTGGAAAATAACCAGCAACCAGAGAGCACATATATACCATCATTGAAACCAAACACACAAACATAATTCTCAGAAATTTCAGTAGTAAACTGAGAACACATAAAAACACTAAAAAAGAAACTATTTTTTTTAAATAAAATGACTGTTGGTATTGTTTTTTAGCAACGTTTTTTAAGGTGTTTGTTATTTTAGGGTGGTATGTCAGAACGTAAAGAAGTGGGTCATAAGGTTACCTCTCACCCCAAGATTAGTGCGTGGATTAATGAGTTTGCTAATCCTGTTACACGTAGAAATTATACTTATGGCATTAACATATTTTTTGGTGCTGTGGGGTTGTCTGTTGATGA